>JAYVRO010000124.1:0-7192 GCA_043776165.1 Rubrivivax sp.
GATATCGCCTATTGCCAGCAGATTTTCGCCGTGCTGCGCGCGCACGAGATCGAACACTTCTTTTACATCGGCGGCAACGATTCTTCCGACACGGTGCGCATCGTCAGCCTGGAAGCGAAAAAAGCCGGCTACCCGCTGCGCTGCATCCACATTCCCAAGACCATCGACAACGACCTGGTCGGCAACGATCACACGCCCGGCTTCCCCTCGGCCGCGCGTTTTGTGGCGCAGGCTTTTGCCGGCGCGAACCTCGACAACGCCGCCCTCCCCGGCGTTTATGTCGGCGTCGTGATGGGCCGCCACGCAGGCTTTTTGACGGCCGCGTCCGCCCTGGGAAAAAAGTTTCCTGACGACGGGCCGCACCTCATCTACGTGCCAGAACGCGTCTTCAAGGTCGACCAGTTCTTGGCCGACGTAAAAGCCACCTACGCGCGTTTTGGCCGCTGCGTCATCGCTGTGAGTGAAGGCATCCATGACGCGAGTGGCGCTCCTATCATCAGCCAGCTCATGTCAAACGTTGAGCGTGACGCGCATGGCAACGTGCAGCTCTCGGGCAACGGCGCTTTGGCCGATGTGCTGTGCGAAGAGATCAAAAACAAGCTGGGCATCAAACGCGTGCGCGGCGACACTTTTGGCTACTTGCAGCGCAGCTTCATCGGTTGTGTGAGTGATGTCGACCAACGCGAAGCCCGCGAGGTCGGCGAAAAGGCCGTGCAGTACGCGCTGTGGGGCCAGACCAGCGGCTCGGTGGCCATCCAGCGCACCGGCTTTTATTCGGCCGACTACGCGCTGTTGCCACTGGCCACCGTGGCGGGCAAAACACGCACCATGGAAGACGAGTTCATCAGCGAAAGCGGTACCGACGTGACCGATGCATTTCGCATGTATTTGCGCCCGCTGCTTGGCTCGGGCATGCCAGACGCCTATCGCTTGCGCGGCGCGAGGGTGGCAAAGGTCTTGAAGGTTTGACGCAACGCCAGCCCTTTGCGCGCACGATGGCGAGCGGCCAGGAACGTGGGCGGCACGCTTCTTGCAATTTGCCATGAGTGACATCAGCCGACCTTGCGCCAACAGCCTCTTCCGCTGAAGACGACCGTGCTCTGCACGTCTTTTTGGTTCATGACGCGGTGCACGACGCCCAGCGCCTGTGCGAGGCTCTGGCGCGCGATGGGCACACAGTGCAAAGCAGCAGCATCGCGGCGTGGTGCAACGCCAGCCCCTTGCAAGCAGCAGCGGCTGACGTGATTGCCATTCACACTGCCTTGCCAACACCCCCCTTGCTGTCGCACTTGAACAAGGTACTGCAAGCCGGCCGGCAGCCCGTGGTGATCTTTGCTGACCAACCTGACGCGGCACCCATGCGACAGGCCTTGCAGTTGGGTGTCACCTCATACGTTATTGCCGGCGCGCAGCCAGAACGTCAAGCGGCCGTTTTGCGCGTTGCGCTGGCACGCTTTGCGCAAACTCAAGCGCTGCACTCCAAACTGGCTGAGGCCCAACTTCGACTTGAACAGCGCAAGTTAATCGACCGCGCCAAAGGCTTGTTGATGGACGACGTCGGCCTGAGTGAAGACCAAGCTTGGCGCCACTTGCGCAAGCTCGCGATGGACCGCGGGCAGCGGGTGGCCGACGTGGCTGAGCGCATCGTTGCGTCGCAAGCGCTCTTGCGCCCTTCTAGTGTCTAGTTGATGCACGGCGTGAGCGCCTGCGCCTGAAATGGGCGAGCGCGCACCAATCCGAAACACGCCGCACTCTTTGTGGTGCAGGAGTCGAATGTGGTCGGTTGCCCGGCGGCGCAAAAGAGCTGGCATGCAATCTGCATAGCTTTTGGTGACCAGTGCGCACAACGGCGTGCGCACTGAACACAGTCGATCGGGCAATGGCGTCCGACTCAAAACGCTTGGGGCAACCCCAGCGTCAGGGTCGCGACGCCATTCTTCATGGTCACTTCACTTTCATGAATTTGGCAGGAGAGCAAATTGAGCCACGGACAGTTGACGAATGAAGCGCGCCGACGCTTTCTTCAAAGGACATCAGCGATCACCGCCGGTGCGGCGATGAGCGCTGGCCTCGCGGGCCTATCAACCAGCCGAACTGCCTGGGCAGCAGGCTCTGACGCGCCAGAGAAAAAAGAAGTTCGCGTCGGCTTCATTCCGCTCACCGATTGCGCCTCCATCGTGATGGCCTCGGTGCTCAAGTTCGATGAGAAGTACGGCGTGAAGATCATCCCCACGAAAGAGGCCTCGTGGGCCGGCGTGCGCGACAAGCTCGTCAATGGCGAGTTGGACATGGCGCACGTGCTGTGGGGCTTGGTCTACGGCGTGCACGTGGGCGCGGGCGGGCCCAAAAAGGACATGGCCGTTTTGATGAACCTCAACCACAACGGCCAGGCCATCACCTTGTCAAAAAAGCTTGCCGACAAAGGTGCGGTGGACGGCGCGGGCCTGGCAAAACTCATGGCCAGCGAAAAGCGCGAATACACCTTCGCGCAGACCTTTCCGACAGGTACCCACGCCATGTGGCTGTACTACTGGATGGCGGCCCACGGCATCAACCCCAGCAAAGACACCAAGGTCATCACCGTGCCACCACCGCAGATGGTGGCCAACATGCGCGTGGGCAACATGGACGGTTTTTGTGTGGGTGAGCCCTGGAACCACCGCGCCATCATTGATGGCATTGGCGTCACCGCCGCCACCACGCAAGACGTGTGGCGCGATCACCCCGAAAAGGCCTTGGGCAGCACGGCCGAATTCGTTGCCAAGAATCCCAACACCTGCCGCGCGGTGATTGCTGCCGTGCTTGAAGCCGGGCGCTGGATCGACGCCAGCCTGGGCAATAAAAACAAAATGGCCGAGGTGATTGCCGAGAAGAGCTATGTCAACACCAGCGTTGACGCCATCAACCAGCGCATCTTGGGGCGCTATCAAAACGGCTTGGGCAAAACCTGGGACGACCCCCACCACATGAAGTTCTTCAACGACGGCGCTGTCAACTACCCGTACCTGTCTGACGGCCTGTGGTTCCTGACCCAGCACAAACGTTGGGGCCTGCTCAAAGACCACCCCGACTACCTGGCCGTCACCAAAAGCATCAACCAGACCGAGCTCTACAAACAAGGCGCCGCCGCTGCCAAGGTGAGCCTGCCCAAGAGCGAGATGCGCACAACGAAGCTGATGGATGGCGTCGTGTGGGACGGCAAAGACCCCGCCAAGTACGCCGACGGCTTCAAGATTCGCGCAAGCGCTGCCACTTGATTAACCATTGACTTGAGCTGGAGACAACACCATGGTCAGCGCCGTTTTTCAGTCCCCCCACGGGGCCGCCTCTTTGGTCGGCGCCGACACCACGCCTGACGTACATCAGGCAAGACAAGCTCGGGCCTTGCCTGCGCAAGCAAAGAAGGTGCCCGAAAAAGTCACTGAGACGGTGCGCCCCATGTCCGTTGGTCTACCCCGCGAGGCCTTCGACTGGCGCGCCATGTGCGGCCGGGTATTGCCGCCCGTGGTCGGCCTGGCGTTGTTGCTGATTGTCTGGACCTTGCTCACACAGCGCGGCGGTGCTTTCCCCACGCCGGGCGCCACATTGGCGGCCGCCGTCAAGCTCTTTTCCGACCCTTTCTACCGCAACGGCCCGAACGACCAAGGCATCGGTTGGAACATCCTCAACTCACTCGAACGTGTGGCCCTGGGCTTTGGCATGGCTGCCCTCGTGGGCATCCCTTTGGGTTTCTTGATCGGGCGCTTTGACACACTCAACCGCATGGTGTCGCCGCTGGTCAGCCTGCTCAAACCCGTGTCGCCTCTGGCTTGGTTGCCGATCGGCTTGCTGGTCTTCAAGGCCGCCAACCCGGCGGCCATCTGGACCATCTTCATCTGCTCCATCTGGCCCATGGTCATCAACACCGCCGTGGGCGTGCAGCGCGTGCCGCAGGACTACCTGAATGTGGCGCGTGTGCTGCAGCTCAGCGAGTGGCGCATTGCCACGCGCATCTTGTTGCCCGCAGTGATGCCGTATTTGTTGACCGGCGTGCGCTTGTCGGTGGGCACAGCCTGGCTCGTCATCGTCGCGGCCGAGATGCTGACCGGCGGCGTGGGCATCGGCTTTTGGGTCTGGGACGAATGGAACAACCTGAACGTGGCCCACATCGTCATCGCCATCTTCGTCATCGGCATCGTCGGGCTGATGCTCGAATGGCTTCTGATGGCGGTGGCCAAACGCTTCGAATACAAATGAGGACGCTGCCGTGATTTCCAGCCAGAGTTCCAACGCAAGCCACACCACCAAACCCATGTTGCTCATCGACGATGTGGGCATGACGTTTGCCACCAAACGTGGCCCTTTTGTCGCTTTGCGCGACATCAAACTGAGCGTGCAACGCGGCGAGTTTGTCAGCCTCATCGGCCACTCGGGCTGCGGCAAATCAACGCTGCTGAACTTGGTGGCCGGTTTGACCACACCCACATCTGGTGTGCTCTTGCTCGACGGCCGCGAGCTCAAAGGTCCCGGGCCAGATCGCGGCGTGGTGTTCCAGAACCATTCCTTGCTGCCCTGGCTGAACTGCACACAAAACGTTGAGCTCGCCGTCGAGCGCGTTTTTGGCGCCAAAGAGTCGCGTAAACAGTGGCAAGCGCGCGCCCTGGCCGCCTTGGAGTTGGTTGGGCTCACTGCCGCTAAAGACAAACTGCCGGGCGAAATTTCAGGCGGCATGAAGCAGCGCGTGGGGATCGCGCGCGCCTTGGCCATGGAGCCCAAGATGCTGCTGATGGACGAGCCCTTTGGCGCGCTCGACGCACTCACCCGTGCGCACCTGCAAGAGGAGCTGATGAAGATCGTCGGCAACACCGGCTCCACCGTGTTGATGGTCACGCACGATGTCGACGAGGCAACCCTGCTGTCAGACCGCATCGTGATGCTCACCAACGGCCCTGCCGCCACGATTGGCGAAGTGCTGGGTGTCGGCTTGCCACCCATCGGCCAAGCACCTCGCAATCGGCTGGAGATGGCCCACAACAGCACCTACTTGAAAGCGCGAGAGGCCGTGCTCGAGTTCCTCTATCGCAAACAAGCCCACGTCGACAAACAAGCGGCTTGACGGTTCACACGGCGCAAGCAGGGGCGTGCATGCACCAAGGCGGCTGAGCAACGCACCACACTGAGCCGCAAGCGCATCAAATTGCGCCGCCTGAGCGCGGCCCGCGCAGCGGGAGCGGGAGCGGCTGCCCGGCAGTTTTGCGCAGGCACGGCCCTTGCGTATTGAAAGGCATCGATTCACTTCGTGGCTTCGCGAAAGCGCACGCACATGTCCCCTTTCAAGTCCTTTCTCAAAGCCGGCCACTGGCCCACACTGGCCGCGTCGTTCCTCTACTTTGACTTCTGCTTCGCGGTGTGGGTGCTCAACGGCGCCATGGCGCCTTTCATCAGTGAAAGTTATGGCCTGAACGCGGCGCAAAAGGGCTTCATGGTCAGCGTGCCCATCTTCGCTGGTGCGCTGATGCGCTTCCCGCTGGGTGTGCTGTCGCAATACATCGGACGCAAAAACGCGGCCATGGTCGAAATGGCGCTCATTGCCATCGCGCTGGCCTTTGGCTATTTGCTGGTGGACAGCTACGACAACGTGCTGGCCATGGGCGTGCTTTTGGGCATCGCGGGGGCGAGTTTTGGCGTGGCCCTGTCGCTCGGCTCGGGCTGGTACCCGCCGCGCTTGAAGGGCTTGGCCATGGGCATTGCCGGTGCCGGCAATTCAGGCACTGTGTTGGCCGTGCTCTTTGCACCGCCGCTGGCCCAAGCGTATGGCTGGCAGTCGGTGTACGGCCTCGCGGCATTGACCATGCTGGCACCCATGCTCGTGATGTGGTTTGCCGCCAAGGAACCGCCCGACCGTGAAAAACAAAGCCTGCGGGAACACACCGCCTGCCTCTTCGAGAAGGACGGCTGGGCTTTCAGCTTCATCTACGTCATCACCTTTGGTGGGTTCATTGGTTTGGCGAGTTTCTTGCCCACCTACTTTCATGACCAGTTCAAGGTCACGAAGATCGAAGCCGGGCAGCTCACCATGCTGGCCACCTTGATGGGCTCTGCCGTGCGCGTGGTGGGCGGCTACGTGAGCGACCGCCTGGGCGGCATCAACACGCTGAGCATCGTGCTGGTACTGGTGGCGGCAACACTGGCCTTGTGTGGGTTTGCAGGATCATCACTGACGCTCACCACGCTGTTGTTCATGTTGTGTTTTGCAGCACTGGGCGCAGGCAACGGCGCGCTCTTTCAACTCGTGCCCCTGCGCTGGCCACTCACCACCGCCGTGGCGGGCTCGATGATTGGCGAGATCGGCGCCCTGGGCGGTGGTTTCCTGCCCAACGCCATGGGTTTGTCCAAGCAGTTTGCAGGCAACTACGTCTACGGCTTCTTGTCATTCGCGCTGCTGGCATTGCTGATGCTGGGCATGCTGCGATGGGTGCAAATCCGCTGGACAAGAACCTGGGCCGAAAAGGGGGGGCGCGCCCGCGCGACGGCATTGCTGTCACTCACCTCATTAGCTAAAGTCAACGTGGCAAAAAGAGCAACCACACCACCAACAGTGCGTTGAACAGCAGCGACACCGCCAGCGCCAGCTTCCACAACGCTTGCGGGTCGCGATGCAAAAGCGGCGTGGCGCTGGGCGCGCTCACGGGACGTGAGGCACCGCGCTCGAAGGCGAGCAACATTTCTTCGGCGGTTTCAAAGCGCAGCTTGGCGTCGCGTGCCACCGCCTTGCTTAACAAATGATCCAACCACATCGGTACATCGGGACGGATGCGCGAGGCGCTTTGCGGGTCGCGCCGATAACGTGCCAACTGATACGGCTCGATCTCGCCATAAGGCAAGCGGCCCGTGAGCCATTGGTAGAGCGTGACGCCCAGGGCGAACAGATCACTTGCAACGTTGGCCGTAACAGGTTTGCCGTGCTCGTCTTCAGTCCACTGCTCGGGGTTGATGTAGCTGGGTGTGCCGGCGTGCAGTTCTCGCTGCGCCGCACTTTCGCGGCCGCTGATGGCCGAGCCCAAATCAAGTACGCGCCATTGGCCGTCATCACCCCGGTGCAGGTTGCCGGGTTTGATGTCGCGGTGCACGACGCCCAAGCGGTGCAAGCGGCCCAGCGCTCGCGCCAAGGCCATACCGGCTGCCACCACGTCGGCCACGGCCGGGCGATGGC
>JAYVRO010000125.1:0-7181 GCA_043776165.1 Rubrivivax sp.
TGTTCGACCACGGCCTCAGGATCGACGGCGTGATGGTCAAACACCTCTGCCGTGTCCCGCATCAAGATGGACGTGATGACGGGCAGCGCATGCGCGCCCATGGCTGCTACAGCGGCAACATCACCAGCCGTACCACCGGCGCCCGTGGAGTCACTGGCGTTGAAGCACATCACGCAGGCGGGCGGCGGGGGTTCCATCGCCGCTTCGGGGGCGTCCGGGGCAGGCGTGGTGTCGGGGGTCATGAGCGGTCCTGAGGCTGAGCGGTGGGCGTTGCCGACCCCGGCTGTACACCACCTGGCCATTCGGCAAAGGGGAGGCGAAGCCGGTCCAAGCGTCACTCACATTTACTTGTAACTTGGCAAGAAGTGCCTAGCTACAATCCGCGCTCATTGTAGTGAGCCCAAGCCCCCAAGTGAGTGAAACTCGAACCTGGATGTGTCTGATCTGCGGTTGGATCTATGACGAATCGACCGGTGATCCGGAACATGGCATTGCTGCAGGAACCGCATGGGCGGATGTGTCCATGAATTGGACCTGCCCCGAGTGTGGCGCCAGAAAAGAAGACTTCGAAATGGTTCAGCTTTGAGCTGAGCTCAGGCTTGGCGATTGCCAGCACTTCGTGGAGACATCAGCGTGGAAGAACTCAGCCTGCCTGCTGCCAGTGTCGGGGCCAAAGTCTTGGTCATTGACGACAGCAACACCATCCGCCGCAGCGCGGAAATTTTTCTGCGCCAAGGGGGGCACGACGTTGTCTTGGCCGAGGATGGTTTTGACGCCCTTGCCAAGGTCAACGACCATGCGCCAGAACTTATTTTTTGTGACATCTTGATGCCACGTCTGGATGGTTACCAGACATGCGCCATCATCAAGCGCAACCCGCGTTTTGCTGCCGTGCCCGTCATCATGCTGTCGTCCAAAGACGGGCTTTTTGACAAGGCCCGAGGACGCATGGTGGGCTCTGAGGAATACCTCACCAAGCCATTCACCAAAGAACAACTGTTGCGCGCCGTGGACGCCTTCCGCCGAGCCAACGTTTGACGCCCCAAGGACACCGACCATGGCCATTCACAAGATCCTCGTTGTTGACGATTCAAAAACCGAGTTGTTTCATCTCTCCGAATTGCTCGGCAAGAAGGGCTATGTCGTGCGCACCGCAGAAAATGGCGATGAAGCCATGCGCCGCTTGATTGAAGACAAGCCCGATCTGATCTTGATGGACGTTGTGATGCCCGGTAAAAATGGCTTTCAGCTCACCCGCACCATCACCCGCGATCCGCGATGGGCGGACGTGCCGGTGATCATGTGCACCAGCAAAAACCAAGAGACTGACAAAGTCTGGGGCATGCGCCAGGGCGCCCGGGACTACATCGTCAAGCCAGTCAGCAGCGATGAGCTTTTGACGAAGATCCGCGCTTTTGATACGCACTGAACGCGGCGCCCCAATCCCAACCTCAAACGCCAACAAAGCGAGCCAAACAAAGCATGGCCAGACGCGAAGCATTGCGCGAGTTACAGACCCGGTTGGCCGCGCGGCTAGCGCAGGTCAAAGGCGAGGTTCGTGTGGCGTCGTGGTTAGCTGTTGAATGCGCTGGGCAGGGATTGTTGTTCCCACTGGCGGGCGCGGGTGAGATATTCCCCGTGGGCGTTTTGCTGCCGGTGCCGCACACCCAAGACTGGTTTGCTGGCGTGGCCAATTTGCGGGGTGGTTTGCACAGCGCCGTTGATTTGGCGCTCTTCCTGGGTTTACAGCGTTTGCCGACGCAGCGCGAAGGCGCTTCTTTGGTGGCACTCAATCCCAGCTTGGGCAGCCACAGTGCGCTCTTGGTGCAGCGCCTGATGGGCCTGCGCAACGCCGAACAATTGCAGGCCGAGCCAGCAGACGACCGTTCCCGACCTGGTTTTGCTGGCCCCCGCTGGCGCGACGCCCAAGGGCGGCAATGGCAAGAAATTGACTTGGCCGCATTGGCCAATCACGAGCAGTTCCTGGCCGTTGCCAGGTAAAGCGTCAAGTGGCCGTGTAAGGCGCTTGTTAGCCGCATAAATGTGACGAGGACGACATGAGCTTCCTGGACAAGATCAAAGGCAAGACCCCGCAGCGGCACGATCAGGAATCGTTG
The DNA here is from genome assembly GCA_043776165.1 of Rubrivivax sp. GTDB lineage: Bacteria > Pseudomonadota > Gammaproteobacteria > Burkholderiales > Burkholderiaceae_C > Rubrivivax. The sequence continues at coordinate 2,118 of JAYVRO010000125.1, forward strand.
ATGCCCTTGCCGCTGGAGGAGGACACCAAACACGACAACCCCCACGACAATCCGATGGAGCAAACGGTGCGTTTGTCGTCGCACACGTCGGCGCTGGACGATCGCATGACCCGACCGGCGCAAGACACTTCGATCATTGCCGAGGCAGAACCATCGGAGTTGGCCGCCCTTCAGGCCGATGACGATGGTGAGTTGCCCCTCGCGGCGGCCAGTGGTTTGCCACTCATCGGCCATTGGGCGGTTGAGCGGCAACAGCGCACCTTGCTGGCGATGGCTGGGCTGGGTTTGCTTGGTTTGATTGTTGGTGCCGTTGTGGCTTTGAACGCTAGCAGCCGCTCCAGCCAGCAGGTCGCCGCTGCGGCGCAATCGCAGACGCAGTCACAGCGCTTGGCGAAGTCGGTTTCGCAAGCACTCTTGGGGGGCGCACAAGCTTTTCCTGAAATGCGCGAAAGCATGGATACCTTGGCCAAAAACGCACGTGGGTTGCGAGATGGCGGCGAGGTTCCTGCTGTGACTTCAGCTCTGCAGCCTGAAGTCGAGAAACTGATGCCTTTGGTTGATCGGGCCGAAAAAAGCTCGGCTGCGGTGCTGGCGCAGCAGAAAACGCTGACCTTGGTGGGCCAATCTTTGCGCGGCGTCAATCGGCTGTCTGGCGATTTGTTGGAAACCGCCGAGACAGTGTCGTCGCTCAAGTTGCAGCAGGGCGCCACCGCTTCAGAGGTGCAAGCTGTTGGTCAGTTGGTGATGCTGACGCAGCGCATTGGAAAAAGCGCCAACGAATTCCAGACCATGGAAGGTGTGAGCCCCGAGGCCGTTTTCTTGCTGGGCAAAGACTTGAATTCTTTCCGAGAAATCAACGACGGTTTGATCAATGGCAGCACGGAGCTGCGTTTGCCCGCGACACGTGAACCGGTGGTACGCGAACGTCTCTTGCAACTGCGCACGCAGTACGACGAACTGCGCACACAGGCCGGCGCCATCCTGGGTAACTTGCAGGGTTTGGTCGCTGCGCGCGAGGCGCAATCAACCATCGTCAACGACAGTGAACCTCTACGAAAAGGCTTGGACAGCCTGCAAACAGCCTTGGCCAATGAAGGTGGTTTCAGCGGGGCACAAGTGTTTTTCGCGTTGCTGTCGGTCTTGCTCTTGGCCGCCGGTGCGCTGGGCTTGCTTCGTTTGTTTGTGTTGGACCAGACGACCCGCGCGCAATTGGCCGAGTCGCAACGCGGTGAAGCTGAGCGTCAAGAGCTCGAAGCCAAGCGCGTCAACGACGCTAATCAGGCCGCGATTCTTCGCTTGATGAACGAGCTGCAAACGGTGGCTGAAGGCGACCTGACGCAGCAAGCCACGGTGACCGAAGACATCACGGGCGCCATTGCCGATTCGGTGAACTACACAGTGGACGAATTGCGCGCGCTCGTGGAGGCGGTGCAGACCACGGTGGCCCGCGTGACCGACACCACAGAGCAAGTGGAGCAAACCTCCACCGAGCTCTTGGCCACGTCCACAGAACAATTGCGCGAGATCCGTGAAACCGGTGAGTCGGTGCTACAAATGGCCGGTCGCATCAACGACGTGTCCTCTCAGGCGCAACAAACGGCGCAGGTGGCGCGGCAGTCGTTGAGGGCAGCCGAGACGGGTTTGAATGCGGTGCAAAACACGATTGGCGGCATGAACGCCATCCGCGACCAGATTCAAGACACCTCCAAACGCATCAAACGCCTGGGTGAGTCGTCGCAAGAAATTGGTGAAATCACAGAACTAATTTCTGACATTACGGAACAAACCAACGTGTTGGCACTGAATGCTGCTATTCAAGCGGCCTCGGCCGGGGATGCCGGACGGGGCTTCTCTGTCGTTGCTGAAGAAGTGCAGCGTTTGGCGGAACGTTCTGCTGACGCCACGCGGCAGATTGCGGCCATCGTGCGCACCATTCAAAACGACACGCAAGACGCCGTTGCCGCCATGGAAAGGTCCACACAAGGCGTGGTTGACGGCGCACGCTTGAGCGACGCGGCCGGCGCTGCACTGGGCGACATTGACCGCGTGACCAACCAGCTCTCGGGGTTGATCGAGTCGATTTCTGCTCAAGCCCTGCGTGAGGCAGAGTCAGCCAACGGCCTTGCCGCCAACATCCAGCACATTTTTGCGGTGACGGAACAAACGGGTCAGGGCACACGCTCTACGGCGCAGATGGTGCGCGAGTTGTCGCGCAGTGCTGAAGAGCTGCGCACCTCGGTGTCGCGCTTCAAGGTCAGTTGACCTGCTCACCCGTTCAATCACTGTCCATGATCTAGCCAACACCGGACCACGATGGCCAACCAAGCACTGCTGCAAGATGTCCCTGCCGGGAGCGAAGACCTCAGTGCTTTGTCCTGGGTCACGGGTGAATTGCAACGTTCGCTGGACGCTGCGCACAAGTCCTTGCGGCGCTTTCTGAAGGAGGCGCAGGCCGTTGGTGTGTCCGATGTCGACAGCGCTGACACCGCCATCTTGCGGGCTGCGCGCGTGCAGTTGCACCAGGGGGCGGGCGCGCTGGAGCTGATCGGTTTGTCTGTGCCGGCCAAGGTGCTGCGAGCCAGCGAATCCGCGGTGCAGCGCATGGTTGCCAAGCCCAACATCGTCGATGCGCGGGCGGTGCAAGACATTGAAGCCGCGTCGTTCGCCATCATCGATTACATGCAGCGCTTGTTGGCGCGTCGCCCTGCGTCTCCGGTCTCGCTTTTCCCGCAGTACCGCGCGGTGCAGCAGCTCGCGGGCGGGGATCGCATTCACCCCGCAGATCTGTGGGGCGCCAGTTGGCAATGGCAAGCGCTTCCGAACGAGCCGATGGTCACGCCACGCCACGCCGACGAACAAGCGCGTGACGCCATGGAAATGCTGGTGCTGTCTTTGCTGCGTCGACCCGATGCCCAAGCCAAGGCGCGCATGAGCGACTTTTGCGCAGAACTCGGTGCGGGCGCTCGAAGCACTTTGGCCGCCACCACCTGGAAGCTCGCAGCGGCATTCTTCGATGCTCAGTCGGAAGGCCTTCTCGACAGCGACTTGTACGCCAAACGCATGGCCTCGCGCTTGTTGGCGCAGTTACGCGCTAACGTTCGGAGTGACGACGAAGTGTCTGAGCGACTGGCCGCAGACCTGTTGTTCTTCTGTGCCCGCGCTGGTATGCCTGACGGAGACCAAGCGCCGCGTTTGCACGCTGTGCGCCAAGCCTGGCAGTTGGGTGAAACGGCGCGCACCACCGATTACGAAACGCCTCGCCTGGGGCGATTTGACCCCAGCGTGGTGGCGCAAGCACGCAAGCGAGTGGCGGCCGCCAAGGATGTCTGGTCGGCAGTCGCGGGTGGTGATGCGCGCCGTTTGCCGGGGTTGGCTGAGCCCTTTGCCCTGTTGGGTGATTCGGTGCAGCTTTTGTTTCCGTCGGGCGAAGTCTTGGACCGCTCTTTGCAAGCCGCGACGGCCCATACAGCAGCTACTGGTCGGGCGCCGTCTCCGGTGTTGGCGATGGAGATGGCGACGGCCGTGTTGTGGCTTGACGCTGCCATCGACGATGGCGAATTTGACTCGCCTGATTTGGCGCAGCGCATGCAGCGCCTGGCCCAGCGCGTTGATGCTGCCGCCGCGGGTGGCGAAACCGAAGCCCTTGAGCCCTGGGTCGAGGAGCTCTATCGGCGTGTTTCCGACCATCAAACCATGGGCAGCGTCGTGCATGAATTGCGCGCTGCGTTGACTGAGATCGAAAAGCCGATCGACGCCTTTTTCCGCGATCCATTGCAACGCGAGTTGCTCCTACCCGTGCCTGCTCAACTCTCCGCCATGCGGGGCGTTTTGTCGGTGCTGGCGCTGGACCACGCGGCCGCCACCGTGGTGCACATGCGTGACGCGGTTGAGGCGTTGGGGTCTGCGCAGATCAACGCCCATCAGCCACTCCCCATCGAGCAGTTCGATCACTTGGCTGACAACCTGGGCGCGCTGGGTTTCCTTATCGACATGCTCAGCGTGCAGCCGCAGTTGGCCAAACGGCTGTTCCACTTTGACCCCACTGAAGGCAAGTTGTCTGCCGTGATGGCGTTGCCTGCGCGCCATTCGGTGTACGGGGAGCTCGACCCCTTGGCGAGCCTTGCCAGCGGACCAGCGCCCTTGGTGGACCAAGCACAGTCCTTGGCCCAGGCTGCCACGCAATCCGGGCTCAGTGACGCCGACTTGGTCCGTCAGTTAGAGGCATTGTCGGAACGTGCCACGGTGGACGATCAAGCGGGCCTGGCCCGGGTAGCAACGGAGGCCCACCAAGCCTTGGACAAAGCCGTCGACGACGACTCACGCCAAGCTGCGCGGGCCGATCTGGTAGCTGCCGTCAACAACTTGATTGCAGCACCTGAGGCCGCACCCGTGGCGCCATTTCAGCCCGCGCGAGCCACTGCAGAGCCAGCCTCGCCGGGCGACACGGGTCTGGAGGACGATGACGAAATGCGTGGCATCTTCATTGAAGAGGCGCATGAGGTCATCGCCACGGCGCGGGAGTCCTTGAAGCAACTCGCGGCCAATTCCGAAAGCCTGCCCGACATCGCCATTGTGCGGCGTGCGTTTCATACCCTCAAGGGCAGTTCGCGCATGGTTGGTTTGCGCGACTTCGGGGAAGCCGCGTGGGCGTGTGAGCAGCTGTACAACGCGCGTTTGGCTGACAACCCCCGCGTCGATCCGCCGTTGCAAGACTTCAGCAGCCAGGCTCTGGCTTATTTGGGCGAATGGACCGAAGCCATTCAAGCGGGTGAGAACCGTGGCCATGTGTCGGGTGACATCGTCACTGCGGCCGAGGCCCTGCGTGGTGGTGCCATCGCGAGCCCCGCAATCATCCCGGTTTTGATAGCCGAAACACCGAGCACACTGGCTGTACCGATGGTGTCAACCGGAGAGCCATCGGTTGGGTCGGTCGGGTCGGATGCGCTGATGCTCGAAAGCCCATCGACCTCAGAGCCTGCCGCCGCTACAGTGGGCTCCGTTCGATTGGATCCCCCAGACCTGCCAGATTTGCTCGAACTACCGGTGCTCACCGAGCACCACGAC
>JAYVRO010000126.1:0-7167 GCA_043776165.1 Rubrivivax sp.
CTCCCCCTGCCAGGGGGAGGGCTGGGGTGGGGGTGACATGCTGACCGGCGCGGCTGCATCCGCAACGCCACCAGTCAACCCCCATCCCAACCTTCCCCCTGCTTGGGGAAAGGAGCAAATCCAATGATCAAAGTGGTTGGGTTGAATCAGTTTTACGGCGGCTCGCACATCTTGCGCAACCTGAGCTTTGAGGCGCCTTTGGGTGAAGTCACGGTCATCCTCGGGCGCAACGGCGTGGGCAAAACGACGTTGCTGAAAACGCTGATGGGTGTGGTGCCGGCGCGCAGCGGCAGTGTTCATCTGGCAGACAACGACATCACCCAGGCCAAGCCTTACGAACGTGTGCGGGCGGGCCTGGGCTACGTGCCGCAAGGGCGAGAGATTTTTGGTCGACTGACGGTCGAAGAAAATCTGCGCATGGGCCTGGCAACACGCGGTGCGGCGGCTAACGTTCCACCTGAGCTGTTCGAGCTCTTCCCGGTGTTGGATCAAATGCGCCAGCGGCGCGGTGGTGATTTGTCGGGCGGGCAACAGCAACAGCTGGCCATCGCGCGCGCCTTGGCACCGGGTCCCAAAGTGCTGTTGCTTGACGAGCCCACCGAAGGCATCCAGCCCAGCATCATCAAAGACATCGGTCGTGTGATCCGCATGTTGGCTGACCGCAAAACCATGGCCATCGTGCTGGTGGAGCAGTACGTCGACTTTGCCGCCGAGCTGGCCGACCAGTACCTGGTGATGGAGCGTGGCGACGTCGTGATGCGAGGGCGCGGCGCGGACATGGCGGCTGATGGCGTGCGCCAACGCATGTCGATTTGACCGCTGACTACCCCGCCACCACGCGCACCGCCGCCCTGTGTGGTTCGGGCTCTGAATCAAAGCGCTCGGCACCGCTGTAGCAAATGAAGTGCCGGTTTGCGGCGCGGCCAAAAAGCGTCATGCCTAGGCGCGTGGCCATCTCGTGGCCCATGGCCGTGACGCCGTTGCGCGAGACGACGATGGGCACACCGATCTGCGCCGCTTTCATCACCATCTCGCTCGTCAGACGGCCCGTGGTGTAGAAGGTTTTGTCGGCACCATCAACGGCGTGCAACGCCATCCAGCCGGTGATGGTGTCGATGGCGTTGTGGCGGCCCACGTCCTCTACAAACATCAGCATTTCGCTGCCTTTGAACAAGGCGCAACCGTGCACCGAACCCGCCTTGCGGTGGATGCTGTCTTGTTGGCGCATGGTGTCAAGGAGCCGCACCAAGGTGCTTTGGCGGATGCGGGCCACTGCCGGGCTGGGCAGCGTCACGCCGTCGATCTGCGTCATCAAGTCACCGAACACGGTGCCCTGGCCACAGCCCGTGGTCACCGTGCGGCGCGCTGTTTTGGCGTGCAGGTCTTGCAGGCCTGAATGGGTTTTGACAGCGGCGGCGTGTACGTCCCAATCCACCGTGATGGACTCGACTTCAGCAGCATGTTCGATGAGCCGTTGGTTGCGTAAATAACCCAGCACCAATAGCTCGGGGCAGGCGCCCAGGGTCATCAACGTGACGAGCTCTTGCTTGTCAACAAAGATCGTGAGCGGCCGCTCAGCCGGGATGTGCAGGCTGCGCTTGTCACCGTATTCGTCAAGCACGGTGATCTCGCGGAGCAAACTGCAATGCGCTTGCGTCAACCGTGGGGCGCCGGGCACGGGCAGCCACTCGGCCCTGGGCACGTACAACTGCTGAATTGATGACTCAGAGGGGAGCATGGACACAGCCTACACGACACCCGGCGCCAAGCCGGGTTTGTCCATGCGGCTACTTCTTGGGTGCGGCAGGAGCCGCCGGGGCCGGGGCCGTGGCAACCGCCACGCCGCTGGCCGCTGCCGGTGGCGTGTAGACGAAGGGCCCAGGGTCGGCACAAGGCGCTGTCGCAGCGGCTGGCTTGGTTTCCTTGCCGGCCGCCTTGGCGTTGGCGTAATACCCCGCAGCCACCTTGTCCATCGACTTGCACAACTGGAAATTGGCCACCGCATTGCCATGGCCGGTTTTGGCGGCGGCTTCAGCAGCTTTGGCTTTGGCTTCGTCGGTGGGTGCGGGCAACTTGGCTGAAACGTTAACGCTGGCGGCCAGAGCGAGTGCGGCGACCGTGGCGAGAATGATTTTGATCATGGTGGGTCCTGTGGCTGGTCAGGCTTGCGGTGCTGCGGTGCCCATGCCCGTGGCCGGTGTTTGTGCTGGTGCCGGTGCTGGTGCTTGTGACCGCTGCGCGGGGATCTTGCCGGCTTGGATGTCGTCAAGCCAAAGCGCGTGGTGCTCCTTGGCCCAGCCCTCGTCCACTTGGCCCGTGCGCATGGCCGAGTACGCGCCCTTCATGCCGATGGTGCCCAAGTAGATGTGACCGCAGAAAAGCACCATCATGAGGACGGTGGCCACGGCGTGAATCATGTGCGCCACTTGCATCTGACCGCGTGTATCACCCAGACCCGGCACCAGTTTGTCGAGCACCAATCCCGAGCCGACAACGATCAAGCCCAAGAAGAACACGCCACCCCAAAAGATCACCTTTTCACCGGCATTGAAGCGGTGCGAAGGCACGTCTTCACCGCTGAGCATGCCGCCGCCTTTGGCCAGCCATTGCAGGTCACCAGCGCGCGGCAGGTTGTCGCGGATGAAGGTGACGATGACGATGAGCAGCGAGACGGCAAAAATCGGCCCGGCAAAGTTGTGCATGGTTTTCAACGCATAGGTGAGCCAGCCAAAAAGCGTAGCCCCCAACACTGGCAGCAAGAAGAACTTGCCAAAGGCCATGACCAAACCGGACACTGCCAGCACACAAAACGTGATGGCGTTGAGCCAATGTGCAGAGCGCTCAAAGGGCGTGAAGCGCTCGATGCTGCGACCGGTCACTGGCTCATGCCCGCCGAGGGGGCCTTTGCGCCAATAAAAGATGCCGATGGCCAAGACCACGATCACGATAAAAGCACCGCCGTAAGGAATGATCCATTGGTTGCGGACCTGTCGCCAGGCTTCACCAGCACTGGCTAGTCGTGAGCCGGGGTACTGCACAAAAGGCTGGATGAGCTGGCCCTGTTCGGCGCCAGGAAGGCTGCTCACGCCGGGCTGAACGCCTGAGTCGCGCACACTGCGCCAGAAAGGCGCGTTGTTGCCGGGTTGAGTTTTGCTGCGCTGGGCGTTGCTCTCGTCGGCCTTGGGCTCGGCGATGGCGGGCCTAGCGGTCGGGTCAGCCGCCACCGCCGCACTTGCGGCTTGCTGCGCGCTTGCCAACATCGGCAACGTGAACACGAGCGACAACAGGAACGCCATGCTCAGCGTCAACAGATGCTTCAAGGCAGGCATGCTTGATCCTTCGGTTAGGTGCACCAGCATCATTGCGCTGCTGCGCGTGAGTTCTCGTTCTGGCCTTGCGAACGCTGCTGCATTTGCTGCTCCCAGCTGGTTTTGTCGCCCGCTTTCCAGCCCGCAGCCGCATAGCCATTTGTGGTGCCTTGATAGGCCGCCACGTCGGCTTTGCGGTTACCCGCCGTCTGAGCTTTTTCGCCGCAAGCCGACAGTCCCGTCAACAGGGCCAAACCGCCAATGAGACACAGCTTGCTCATGGCTTTGTCGCCTTCGGTGCAGCTACCGCGCCACTTTGCGCGGGTTTGCCGTAGGCCGTGCCCCAGCCCCACACTTCGCTGCCCTTACCGCGCGTGAGCACGCGATTGCGGAAGATGTCGGCCACCACGTCACCGTCACCGCCGAGCAACGCTTTGGTCGAGCACATTTCAGCGCAGGCGGGCAGCTTGCCTTCTGCCAAACGGTTGCGCCCGTACTTGGCGTTTTCTGCATCGCTGCCGTTGTCTTCAGGGCCACCAGCGCAGAAGGTGCACTTGTCCATCTTGCCGCGCAGGCCAAAGGTGCCATTGCTGGGGAACTGCGGTGCGCCAAAGGGGCAGGCGTAGCTGCAATAACCGCAGCCAATGCAAACGTCCTTGTCGTGCAGCACAACACCTTCGTCGGTGCGGTAAAAGCAGTCCACTGGGCAGACGGCCATGCAAGGCGCGTCGCTGCAATGCATGCAGGCCACAGAGATGCTGCGCTCGCCTGGCACACCGTCATTCAAGGTGACGACACGGCGGCGGTTCACGCCCCAAGGCACATCGTGCTCTGCCTTGCAAGCCGTGACGCAGCCGTTGCACTCGATGCAACGCTCGGCGTCGCAGATAAATTTCATTCTTGCCATGGTGTTGTCTCCTGGGCTTATGCGTTTTTGATCAAGCTGGGGTGATCAGACGAGGCGATCAAGCCGTGGCTTTTTCGATTTGGCAGACCGTCGTCTTGGTCTCTTGCATCATCGTCACGCTGTCGTATCCGTAGGTCGTGGCGGTGTTGACAGACTCACCTCGAACAACCGGCTTCGCACCTTCTGGATACCACTGCGACAAATCAATGCCGCCCCAGCGGCCCGAGAAGTGGAAGGGCAAGAACACGGTTTCGCTGTCCACGCGTTCCGTGACGAGCGCCTTCACGCGCAGGCCTTTGAACTCCGGTAGCGCAGCCATGGGAGGCGTCTTGACCCAGACGTAATCGCCGTTGCGGATGCCACGGTCGTTGGCGGCACGTGGGTTGATCTCAACAAACATGTCTTGCTGCAACTCGGCCAACCAGGGGTTGGAACGGGTCTCTTCGCCACCGCCTTCGAACTCGGTCAAGCGTCCGCTGGTCATGATGAGTGGGAAGGTTTTGCCAATGTCTTTGTTCTTTTCTTGCACGCTCTTGTAAAGCGTAGGCAGACGCCAGAAGGCTTTCTTGTCGTCGTGCGTGGGGTACTTGGCCACTAGGTCAGGGCGCGTGCTGTACAGCGGCTCGCGATGCTGCGGAATCGGGTCGGGGAAGTTCCACACAATCGCCCGCGCTTTGGCGTTGCCAAACGGATGGCAACCATGCACGGCCATGGCCACACGGATGATGCCGCCCGAGGGGTCGGTTTTCCAGTTTTTGCCCTCGGCGGCTTTTTGTTCGACCTCGGTCAGGTCACCCCACCAGCCGAGTTTCTTCAAAAGCAAATGGTCGAACTCGGGGTAACCCATGGTGAGGTCAGCGCCCTTGGAATGCGAGCCATCACCTGCGAGCAGCGAGACGCCATCGCGTTCCACGCCAAAGTTGGCGCGAAAGTTGCCTCCGCCCTCCATCACGTGTTTGCTGGTGTCGTACAGATTGGGTGAGCCGGGGTGGCGCATCTCGGGTGTGCCGTAACAAGGCCAAGGCAGGCCGAAGTAGTCGCCGTCCAGCTTGTAGCCCGTTTCTTTGTCGATGCCGCCTTTGGCCTTGAGCGTCTTCACGTCAAAGACGTTCATGTTGCGCATGTGCGCCTTCAAGCGCTCCGGGCTTTGGCCGGTGTAGCCGATGGTCCAGACGCTCTTGTTGATTTCGCGCAGGATCGACTCGGTCTCGGGCTCTTGCATGCCACCCTTGCCCGCGACCATTTTGTAGTTCTTGACCAGCTCTTTATCGAAGCCGAGTTTTTGTGCCAGCTGGTACATGATCATGTGATCAGTACGGCTTTCCCACAGCGGTTCGATGACACGTTCGCGCCACTGAATGGAGCGGTTGGATGCCGTGACCGACCCCGTGGTTTCGAACTGGGTGCACGCGGGCAGCAAGTACACCTCGCGGTTCGCGTTTTTGTCTTCAGCTTTGCCAGGCATAGCAGCCATGGCAGAACTGGCGGACGGGAACGGGTCAACGATGACAAGCAAGTCGAGCTTGTCCATCGCACGCTTCATTTCTAACCCACGAGATTGGGAGTTGGGCGCATGGCCCCAGAAGAACATGCCGCGCAAATTGCTCTCTTGGTCGATGAGCTCGTTCTTCTCCATCACACCGTCGATCCATCGCGACACCGTCATGCCCGACTTCGTCATCATGCCCGGCGCGTACTGTTTTTTGATCCACTCGTAGTCCACGTCCCAGGCTTTGGCGAAGTGCTTCCAGGCGCCATCGACCAAGCCGTAATAACCGGGCAATGAATCGGGGTTGGGGCCGACATCGGTGGCGCCCTGAACCTTGTCGTGACCACGGAAGATGTTGGCGCCGCCACCGCTTTTGCCGATGTTGCCCAAAGCCAGCTGCAAGATGCAGGAAGCGCGCACCATCGCATTGCCAATCGTGTGCTGGGTTTGGCCCATGCACCAGACGATGGTGCTGGGGCGGTTGTCGGCCATGGTCTTGGCGACTTTGAAGCATGTGGCTTCGTCAACGCCGCAGGCTTCAAGCACTTTGTCGGGTGTCCACTTGGCCAGCACGTCTTCACGCACTTTGTCCAGGCCATAGACCCGATCTTCAATGTATTGCTTGTCTTCCCAGCCGTTTTTGAAGACGTGATACAGCACGCCGAAGAGGAAGGGAATGTCTGTTCCTGAACGAATGCGCACATAGTCGTCGGCCTTGGCCGCTGTGCGTGTGAAGCGCGGATCAACCACGATCAACTTGCAGCCGCTTTCTTTGGCGTGCAGCATGTGCAACATGCTCACAGGATGCGCTTCAGCGGCGTTTGAGCCGATGTACAGCGCCGCCTTGGCGTTTTGCATGTCGTTGTACGAATTGGTCATCGCACCGTAGCCCCAGGTATTGGCCACACCCGCCACCGTGGTGCTGTGGCAAATACGGGCCTGGTGGTCGGTGTTGTTGGTGCCCCAGAGCGACACCCACTTGCGCATCAAGTACGCCTGCTCGTTGTTGTGTTTTGACGAACCAACAAAAAAGAGCGAATCGGGCCCGCTCTCTTTGCGCAGCGCCAGCATCTTTTTGCTGATGCCGTCCAGTGCTTCGTCCCAGGTGATGCGCTTGTACTTGTCGCCCACCAGCTTCATGGGGTACTTCAGGCGGTATTCACCGTGGCCGTTTTCACGCACCGCCGCACCCTTGGCGCAATGCGCGCCCAGGTTGATGGGGCTGTCAAACACCGGCTCTTGGCGCACCCACACGCCGTTTTCAACCACGGCGTCAATGGCGCAGCCCACAGAGCAGTGGCCGCACACCGTGCGCTTGACTTCGATCTTCTTGGCCCCGCCAGCCGCCTTGCTGTCAGCTGCCTGCGCCTTTTTCACTAGCGTGAGTTGTGATGCTGCCATGCCAGCGCCCACACCCAGACCCGAGCGGCGCAAAAACGCGCGACGGTCCATGGTTGGGATCG
>JAYVRO010000127.1:0-7161 GCA_043776165.1 Rubrivivax sp.
GCGAATCCAGCCGCTGCGCCATGTCGATGGCATTCTCAAACACCACCGCGCGGCCTTCGTGCTCCATCAACCGCGCGTCAGCGGCGCTCTGTTTGATGATGGCGCCACCCGGGGCCAAATTGCCTGTGAGCACGGCGATGCCGCCTTGCGCGTAAATCGGGTTGGTGATGCTGCGCACGACGTTTTGCTTGAACGGCGCGGGGTGCAACGCCATTTCTTCACCGAGCGTGCGCCCCGTGACAGTCAATGCGTCCAGGTGCAACAAGGGCTTCAATTCCCGTAGCAGCGTGGCCATGCCACCGGCATGGTGAAAGTCCTCCATGTAGTGCTGACCCGAGGGTTTCAGGTCGAGCAGCACAGGTGTTGTGCGGCCCATCTGGTCCAGCGCAGCAAGGTCGACATCAAAACCCATGCGGCCGGCAATCGCCGTCAAATGGATGATGCCGTTGGTGCTGCCACCAATCGCCAAGAGCACGCGCATGGCGTTCTCAAAGGCTTTGGCGGTGAGGATCATGTCAATCGTTAACCTGGCCAGCGCCATCTGCACGGCCACCGTTCCCGTCATCTCGGCCACGCGCGTGCGGTCCGCCGTCACGGCCGGAGGCGACGCACCGCCGGGCACCGTCATGCCCAGCGCTTCAGCGATGCAGGCCATGGTGCTGGCCGTGCCCATCACCGAACAGGTGCCTACGCTGGCCACGAGTTGGTTGTTGACATCGGCCACTTCAGCCGCGTCGATCTCACCCGCACGAAAGCGCCCCCAGTAACTGCGGCAATCGGTGCAGGCGCCCACACGGGTGCCTCGGTGCGAGCCCGTCAACATTGAACCGGTGATGAGCTGGATGGTCGGTATGCCCGCTGAGGCCGCGCCCATGAGCTGCGCTGGCACCGTTTTGTCGCAACCACCGATCAGCACCACGGCGTCCATGGGCTGCGCGCGGATCATCTCTTCGGTGTCCATGGACATGAGGTTGCGTGTGAGCATGCTCGTCGGCTGCGCAAAACTCTCGTGGATGGAGATGGTCGGAAAGTCCATCGGCAAGCCGCCCGCCAGCATCACGCCGCGCTTGACGGCCTCGATCAACTGCGGCGCGTTCCCGTGGCAGGGGTTGTAGCTGCTGCCCGTGTTGGTGATTCCGACGACGGGTTTGTTCAGCGCTGCGTCGGTGTAACCCGCGCCCTTGATGAAGGCCTTGCGCAAGAAGAGTGAAAACCCACTGTCACCGTAGTTCGTGAGGCCCTTGGACAAACCGCTGGCGCTGGCCGATGGCACAAAGGGGTGCGCCGGTGCCTTGGTTTTTTCGCTGTCGTGTGACATGGTTTGTTAACTCACAGTTGCACGTGGGAAGTTTGGCGTCACCCGGTTCAGGGCACCAGTTCGCTGATCACCAATTGAATGCCAGCCGACCCCACGTTCGCAGTGCCAGATTGCCCACTCACATCGCCCGGCTGCGGCAGGGCCTGCCCGCTTCGGCTGATGCGCGCGCCCACCACCACTTGCTGCACGCCCTTCAACACGGCAGTGTTGCCCGCCATGGCCATGGTCTCGTCGAGGGTGAAGCGCAAAGGCAAGTCACGCGCTTGTTTGCGCAAGATGACCAGCGGCATGCGTGGGCCGTTGACGGCGCGCGCAAAAACAAACAAGGTGTCGTCCGGGCGCACTTTGTCGGCCAAAGCGGGTGCAAGGGTGATGACGCCACTCACCTGGAAGGTGGGTGCCAGTGCGGCCGCCACGGTGCCGGGCGGCGCGGTACCAGGCAGCTTGCCCAACTCGCGCGCTTGACTTATCCCAGCACGCAGTTGAGTCACAAACTCGGCCTCGGGCGCACTCGCGGCCAAGAGCTTTTCCCAGTAGTGAGCAGCGGCTGCGTAGTCTTTGCGATCAAACGCGGCAGCGCCAGCCAAGGCCAAAGCCTTGGGATGGGCGGGATCGATGGTCAACGCCCGATCGATGAGTTTTGTCGGCTCACCGGCCAGAAGGTTGCCTGCTGTCATGCCCAACGCTTCGGCATAGTCAATCAACAAACGCGCGTCGTCGCCCTTGAGCGCCACGGCCTTGGCATAGGCCTTGCTGGCCTCTTCGGCACGGCCCAGCAGCGTTTGCGCACGACCCAGCATCGTCCAGCCCTGCACATCGCCCGGCTGCTCTTTGAGCCGATCAACAAGCTTGTTGATCATGGCGTCGATCTGCGCGGCGTCGGGCATCGCGGGCGCTGATGCGGCGCGGGCTTGCGTGTCGGCTTGGGCTTGGGCCTGTGCCAGCGCTCGTGCGCTCGCGACCTCATAGTTCGGCATGCCGGTGAACCAATAACCGACACCCGCCAAGCCGAACACCGCTGCGGCGATGCCCAGCTTCAAACCACGTCCAGCGCTCATTTTTTAGGCGCGCTGTTCAACGCGGCAAGTTGCTCTTCATCATCGGGTTCGAACTGGTCAGCGCCCAGGCGCGAGCGCTTGCGCAGCACCCACACCAAACCCGCCACGCCACCGAACATCAACAGGCCCGGGCCAAACCACAGCAGCGCCGTGGTGTTTTTGACGGGCGGGCGGTAGAGCACAAAGTCGCCATAGCGGGCGGTCATGTAGTCGATGATGTCGCGGTCACTCTTGCCTGCGACGAGCATGTCGCGTACCTGGCGGCGCAAGTCGATGGCCAAGTCAGCGTGCGAATCGGCAATGGTCTGGTTTTGGCACACCAAACAGCGCAACTCGGCGGAGATGGCCTGCACCTTGGCTTCCAGTGCGGGGTCGGCGGCTGTGTTTTGTGCTTCAGCGCCGCTTGCGGGGGTAAAGGCACACAACACCATCACCGCCATCAGGGTCGCGCAGACCCGCAAAGCCGTGTCCAGGTTCAAGTTCATGAAGGCACTAACCATTGAGTTGACGCAGCAGCGGCTCGATGCGGGATTGAATCACTTCGGGTGTTAAAGGTCCGACATGCTTGAAGCGCACCACGCCTGTTTTGTCGATGACAAAGGTCTCGGGCACGCCGTAGACGCCGTAGTCAATGCCCACGCGGCCATCGGCATCGACCAACGTGGCGGCGTAAGGGTTGCCCATTTGCGCCAGCAATCCCGTGGCGGCGCTACGCTGATCTTTGTAGTTCAGGCCATACAGCGGCGCCAATTTACGCCGCGCCAACTGCATCAAAAGCGGGTGCTCTTGACGGCAAGGCACACACCACGAAGCCCACACATTGAGCACCCACACCTGGCCACGCAAGTCTTCGGGTTTGAGTGTGCTGCCAGCATCTTCCAGCTTGGTCAGCGCAAAGGCGGGTGCGGGTTTGCCGATGAGGGGTGACGGCACTTCGCGAGGGTTCAGATCCAGGCCCTTGAACAAAAACGCAGCCAACGCCAAGAAGACGCCCAGCGGCAACAAGAACTTCAGCACCTTCATGCTTGTGCCCCTTGTGCAGCCTGCGTTGTATCCATCGATGGAGCAGGTTTGGCCACGCGATAACGCCGGTCCGTCACGGCCAGCAAGCCACCGAGCGCCATGACCACGCAGCCGCCCCAAATCCAGGTCACAAAGGGTTTGACGTAGATGCGAACGATCCAGGCATTGCCGCCCACAGGTTCGCCCAAGGACACGTACAAGTCGCGGTTGACGCGGCTGCGAATCGCGGCTTCGGTCATGGGGTTTTGCTGCACGCGGTAAACGCGCTTTTCAGGCTGCATTTGCGCGATCACGCGGCCGCCTTCGCTCACCTCCACCAAGCCTTGCACGGCTTCGTAGTTGGGGCCCTTGATGTCACGCACACCGCGAAAAGTGAACGTGGTGTCGCCGACCGTGGTGCTGTCGCCGACGTTCATCTTCACGTCGCGCTCCACCTGGTAAGTGCCCACCATGGTCACGCCGATGATGAAGACAGCCATGCCCGCATGCGCGACAAACATGCCCACCATGGCGCGGGGCAATTGGCGCGCACGCTGCCAACTGTGGCTCAGGCCACCTGCTGGGCCAGCATCCTTTGAGGCCACGCGCTCGAAGATGTCGGTGGCCACAGACGCCAAGATCCAAAAGGCCATCAACAAACCCAGGCTCGACAACCACCCGATGCCACCCGCCAACCAACCGGCCAGAACAGCAGCCACCACGGCCACGCCAGCGGCCCAGCGCAAACGGGTGAACAAGTCGGGCAACTCGGATTGTTTCCAGCGCGTCATGGGGCCGACACCCATCAAAAAGATGAGCGGCGCCATGAGCGGCACAAACACGGTGCTGAAGTAGGGCGGGCCCACCGATATCTTGCCCATGTCCAGGGTGTCCAGCAGCAAGGGGTACAGCGTGCCCAGCAACACGGCGGCCATGGCCACCATGAGCAAGACGTTGTTCATCAAAAGTAACGTTTCACGTGACAGAAGGCCAAAACGCGCGCCCAAACCCACCTTGGGTGCGCGCCATGCGTAAAGCGTGAGCGTGCTGCCAATGACGATGACCAAGAACGCCAGGATGAAGAGACCCCGCTTGGGGTCGGTGGCAAAGGCGTGCACCGACGACAACACGCCCGAGCGGACCAAAAACGTGCCCAAAAGCGAGAGCGAAAACGCCATGATGGCCAGGAGCACCGTCCATGATTTGAAGGCGCCGCGCTTCTCTGTCACGGCCAATGAGTGGATCAGCGCTGTGCCCACCAACCAGGGCATGAAGGAGGCGTTTTCAACCGGGTCCCAGAACCACCAGCCGCCCCAGCCCAGCTCGTAATAGGCCCACCAACTGCCCAGCGCAATGCCCAGCGTCAAAAAGATCCACGCCACCGTCGTCCAAGGCCTTGTCCAACGCGCCCATGTGGCATCGAGCCTGCCGCTGATGAGTGCAGCCACGGCAAAAGCAAATGCCACCGAAAAACCCACGTAACCCATGTAGAGCATGGGCGGGTGAAAAATCATGCCGGGGTCTTGCAGCAGAGGGTTCAAGTCGCGGCCATCCGGCGCGGCCGGAATCAGGCGCTCGAAGGGGTTGGATGTGACCAGCGTGAAGAGCAAAAAACCCACGTTCAAAAGGCCCATCACGGCCAGCACGCGCGAGATCTCTGGCCGAGGCATGCGGGCGCTGAACTGCGACACCGCCACGGTCCACAGGGTCAGCATCAACAGCCACAAGAGCATGGAGCCTTCATGGCCGCCCCACACCGCAGCTATGCGAAATTGCAAAGGCAAAGCGCTGTTGGAATTGGTGGCCACATACAGCACAGAAAAGTCATGCTGGATAAAGCTCGTCGTGAGCATGGCGAAGCTCAGCGCCACCAGCACAAACAGGGCCCGCGCGCAGGGCTGCGCCACGGCCATCCAGTCTTCACGCCCGCGCGCCGCGCCCCACATTGGCACGGTGCCCTGAACCAGCGCCACGCCAAGCGCCAACCACAACAAGAAGTGACCAATTTCCGGGATCATTTGCTGCCACCTTGCACCACCGTGCTGCCGAGTTTTTGATTGCCTTGTTGCGCGCGTTTCATGGCCTCGGCCGCTTCGGGCGGCATGTAGTTCTCATCATGTTTGGCCAGCACTTCTGCGGCCACAAAAACACCGCCCTTGAGCTGCCCCTGGGCGACCACACCTTTGCCCTCTTTGAAGAGGTCGGGCAAGATGCCCTGGTAGTTGACGGACACCGTCTTGGCCGAGTCGGTGACGACAAAACTCACCATCGTGCCGTCACGTTTGACCGAACCCTTCTCGACCATGCCACCGACGCGAAACGTGCGGCCTTGCGGTGCTTCATGGGCCGCAATTTGCGAGGGTGAATAAAAGAACACCAGGTTGCTCTGGAAGGCGTTGAGCACCAAGGCCACCACCACACCAATGGCGGCGAGCACACCACCGGCGATGGCCAAACGTTTGTGTCGGGGTTTCAGATTCACTGCTTGTTCTCTTCACGATATCGAATGGCATGGCGCAAGGCCTGTTGGCGGCGCTGCACTGCCAGCCAAGGTTCAGCCGCCATCAGCAACAGGGTCACAGCGTAAGAGCCCCACACGTACAGGCCATATCCGCCCATGTGAAAGAAATCGGATGCGCTGGCCCAGTTCATTGGCTCACCTCTTTTGTTAACACAGCAGCCAACCAGTCGGCGGCTGGCTCGCGCTCCACGATGATGGCCCGCGTGCGCATGAACACCACGGCAAAGGCATAGGCCCAGAAAGCGAAGGTCATGATGAGCATGGCCATCAGCATGGTGTTGGCCATCTTGGGCGCCGATGTGAGGCTGATCGTGGCCCCTTGGTGCAGCGTGTTCCACCACTTCACCGAGAAGTAAATGATGGGCACGTTCACCGAGCCCACCAAGGCCAAGAGTGCACCGGCCTTGTCGGCACGGCGCGTGTCGTCAATGGCGTTCACCAAGGCCATGAAACCGAGGTACAAAAACAGCAGCACAAGTTCCGACGTGAGCCTCGCGTCCCACACCCACCAGGTGCCCCAGGTGGGGCGGCCCCAGAAGGCGCCGGTCCACAGCGCGATGAAAGTGAACAAGGCGCCCGTGGGCGCGATGGCGCGCGCCACCATCGACGCCAGCTTGGCATTGAAAGCCCAGCCGATGACGGCCCAAAACGCCATCACCAGATACAGCAGCATCGACATCCACGCAGCAGGCACATGGATGAAAATGATGCGATAGGACTCGCCCTGCGTGGCGTCCGTGGGCGCGACAAAAAACCCGGTGAAGAGGCCCCAGGCCGAGAGCCCGATGGCAGTGGCCCACAACCACGGCAGCAACGCACCGGCCAGTGGGTAGAAGCGCGACGGTGAAGCGAATGTGAAGAGCCTTTGGGTCATGTCAAAAACTGATGCGATCTGAGGGTCATTCCAAGGCGATGCGCAAGGCCGCCGCCGTGGCCACAGGGGCGAGCAAGCCGGTGACGATGAGCAATGCACCCAGGAGCGAGTAATGCCCCCCAGGTGAGATGCCGCCATCAATCGCAGCTACAGCGCCAGCACCAAAAATCATCGCCGGAATACACAGCGGCAGGATGATTATTATCAGCAGCACCCCGGCGCTGCGCAGGCCCAGCGTGAGGGCGGCACCCAAAGCGCCCAGCAGGCTCAAGATCGGCGTGCCGAGCAAGAGCGTGATGAGCATGGCTTCGATGCTGCGCCACGGCAAACCAAAGAGCAGTCCCAAGAGGGGCGCGGCCAGCAGCAAGGGCAGACCGGTCAACAGCCA
>JAYVRO010000128.1:0-2209 GCA_043776165.1 Rubrivivax sp.
AGAGAGGCACTGGATCGCACGAGCGGGCTTTGAGTGCGCGACGCCATCCAATCGAACCTGTAGAGAACGCCTTCAGGCGACAACGCAGTGAAGCCTTGGCCGGCAGCATTCAAGAGGGCTGGCAGGCAGCCAATCTGCCAGTTGTTGCGCGTGACCAGCGGATAGCTACCCGTGGTGGGGGCCAGTGAATTGCCAGCTGCCCGAACCAGGATTTCTTGGCTGCCTTGGCCAGGAACGACCAAATTCACGCCTTGGCCGTATTCGAAGGGTTGAAAATCTAGAGGGGGCGACGTGCCCCGGCCGACCGTTGGTGGCGCTGCATAAGCACTGCATCGGTTGGCCGGCGTGCCGAATGCCGGTATCCAACCCTCGGCCGTTGCGAACGTGCCCTCTACACGGGGCGTGTTCAAGTCCCAATCACCCATCGCCCCTCGAACAATCGGTTTGCGCCCAGGCGTGTGTTGGCGATGAAGGGCAACGGGCAAAGCGCTGTTGCCGGGCAGCTCAAGATCCGTCTGTTCAAAATTGAAAGACCCATTAAAGAGATTGATCTTGTCGCCAAAGAGGTCTGGGCCCAAGCTCGCAATGGCGTCTGGCGCCACTGGTAACTTGCCCTGCATGAAAGCCACGCTGACTGCGTCCGTTTGCGCCAACAAACTTGCCGGCAACAGGCGTTTTGGCTTGGGCACAGGGGTGGGAGCGGTCTGGGCCCAGCACCCCAATGCGATGAAACAAAACAGCGAGCAGATGAGCTGAACAGCAGTCGCCGTACGCATTGAAGTCGTTTTCATCACTACCCTCCCTTGGGTGTCATAAATAGTCGGAGGCGGTTTTAACGTGTTGGCAATCTGCCGTCCAGCACAAACATATCCCCCAGAAGGGGGATAGAAGGTCACCGTTGCTGCCAACGTCAAGCGCCCAACCAGATCGAGACTTTGCGCGGGTTAACTTTTCACCTTGGTTATATTCATTCGCGGTAGAGACTACGCCTTGACACAACACAATCGCCGCCATTTTTTGCAAACCAGCGTCACCACCGGCCTTGCTGCTGCCCTGCGTCGAACTACGTCGTGAGCCGAAACTTCAGCATTCATGCGGCCTCTTCCAGCGGTGGGAAGCGGTCAACTGCGGTTTCTAGCTCAGCCCAAAGGACCAATGCGATCGCCATCGACAGGGTCACCATTCGAGGAGCTCCGGCGATTGAGCCGGACGAGAAGTGAAGACCGCCGCAGCGATGGCGGCGCGCAACGGTTTCAACCCTTGGGCATGCGGTACAGACCGCAAATCTTGTTGCCATCAGGGTCACGCAAGTACGCCAAATACATCTTGCCGGCAGCGCCTTCGCGCACGCCGGGTGGGTCTTCGCAGGTGGCGCCGCCGTTGGCCACACCCGCAGCGTGCCAGGCATCGGCTTGTTCGGCTGAAGCGCAGGCAAAACCAATGGTGCTGCCGTTGCCCACCGTCGCGGGCTCGCCGTTGATGGCCAGGCTTGCACTGAAAACGCCTGTGGGCGTGCGCCAAAAAATACGGTGGCGATCAACCATGCCGGGCGGCACGCCTAAAGCGCCAAGCACGGCGTCGTAAAACGTCTTGGCGCGCTCGAGGTTGTTGGTGCCGACCATGATGTGAGAGAACATTGCGTTAACTTTCGATGTTGTTGAACTGAGATGAAATGTTAATTCAGGTACTTCACCAGCCACAGTGAAATACCCGGGAACAGTAACAGCACGATGGTGCGAAGGGTGTCGCTGATGAGAAACGGCATCACACCTTTGTAGCTTTCACTGATGGGCACGTCCTTGGCAAGACCGTTGACGACGTAGACGTTCAAGCCCACAGGGGGCGCCAGCATGCCAAAACCCACCGTCATCAGCACCATGATGCCAAACCAGATGGCGACACTCTCTTTGGGCATGCCGAAGTCCAGGCCCATGATCATGGGAAAGAAGATCGGGATGGTGAGCAAGATCATTGACAGCTCGTCCATCACAGCGCCCAGCACCACGTAAAAAAGCATGATGGCAGCCACCACCATCACCGGGCTCAGGCCCCAGCTGCCCACCACACTGGCCAGTTGCGCCGGCACCTGCGTCAGCGCCAAGGCCGAGTTCATGAGGTCAGCGCCCAGGAAGATGAGAAAGATCATGGCTGAACTCTCAGCCGTGGCATAAAAGCACTGCTTGAACTTGCCCCAAGTAATCTCACGCTT
>JAYVRO010000129.1:0-2206 GCA_043776165.1 Rubrivivax sp.
TTGGGCAGCATCGTGATCAGGCCTCGCGCCACGTAGCCGATGCCGATGGTCAGCATCACGATGGAAAACGCGGGTTGCCCGAGGATGGGGCGTATCACCACCCGCTCAAGCAGCACACCGATCAGCGCCATCGCGACCACTGAGCACAGCACCGCCAGCCAGAACGGAAAGCCCAGCAAGGTCATGCAGGCCAGGCCGCCAAAGGCGCCCAGCATCATCAGCTCACCCTGGGCGAAGCTGACGGTTTCGGTGGCCTTGTAAATCAGCACAAAGCCCAGCGCAATCAGCCCGTAAATGCAGCCTTGCGCCATACCGCTGATGATGATTTGCAGAACCTGCAATCGCGTCCTTTGTGGGGGGGTGCCGCCGCTGCAAACACCATTGCGGGCGATGAAGCGGCAGGCTATTCTCAGCTTGCCAAGCAAGCAATTGCTTTGTAGCGGACCTGCCCCCTGATGTGCCAGCGTGGAAACCCCCAATGACGGTCAACGTGATCGCTGTCAACACCCGCCTTCAGACAAAAACAAGGCGCGTGGCCACCGAGCCCGGCGAAGCGCTGAACCGGCGCGCCGACCTGGTGCGCGTGGCCGCACAACTGTTCCGCGAGAAGGGCTTTGAAGGCACGACGATTCGTGACATCGCCCATGCGGTGGGCATGCGTTCCGGCAGCCCGTTCTATCACTTCGCCAACAAGCACGAAATCTTGATGGCGGTGATGGAAGAAGGCCTGCGGCTGGGGCTGGAGCGCACACGGGCTGTGCTGGGCGAAGGCCAGGTGTCGGCGACCGAGCAGTTCAAGCGCTTGGTGCGGGCGCAATACGGCATCTTGCACGACAGCGGCAGCGACTTCATTCCTGTGATGCTCTACGACTGGCGCTCGCTGCCAGACAAGTACAAGCGCCGCATCGTCGAGCTGAAAGACCACTACGACGCCATCTGGCAACGCACGCTGGATCAGCTGCATGCCGAGGGCCGCCTGCGCACCGAGCCGCACCTGGCTCGTTTGATGATCTTGGGCGCGATCAATTTTTCGGCCACCTGGTACCACGCCGAGTCGCACAAACCGCAGGCCGTCAATCTGGATGAACTCTCGGCACAGACCGTGGCGCTGGTCTTGCACGAGGCGAAATGACCCACCCCCGAAGCGCCTTCGGCGCTCCCCCTCAAGGGGGCGCCGCCAGCGGCCCGGCAGCGCCGGATCCGCGGCGTCCGCTTGATGCGTCGTCACCTGCCGTCGTTGTGCCACGGCGCGGTGCGAAAAGCTGATGAAGACGGTTCGGCTCGCATCTGGCCTGGGCTTTTACGGCGACTCGTGGGAGCCGGTGCGGGCCTCCATTGAACGTGGCGGCGTGCAGTACGTGTGCTCCGACCACCTGGCCGAGCTCACGCTGGCGATCTTGCGCAAAGACCAATCGCGCGATCCGACAGCGGGCTTCACGCGCGATCTGGTGCCCATGCTCGGCGCGCTGTGGCCGGCCGCACAGCCGCGGGGCGTCAAGTTCATTCTCAACGCGGGCGGGCTCAACCCCGAAGGCGCTGCTCGGGCTCTGCAGGCGGCGTTCAAGGCCAAGGGCTGGTCGGCGCGCATCGCGGTGGTGACGGGTGATTCGGTGCTCCACCGCATCGACGAGTTGCGCCAGGCGGGGCAAGCCCTGGCGCACATGGACACTGCAGCCGACATTGCCCAGGTGCGCGACCGCCTGGTGTTTGCCAACGCCTACCTGGGTGCCGCACCCATCGTTCAAGCGTTGGCCTCAGGCGCAGACATTGTGCTCACCGGGCGCGTGGCTGACGCTGCGCTGTTTCTCGCGCCGCTGGTGCACGAGTTCGGCTGGGGCTTGACGCCGTCTGACCCGGCGGGCTGGAACCGGCTCGCGCAGGGCTTAACGGTGGGCCACCTGATGGAGTGTTCGGGCCAAGGCTCGGGCGGCAATTTCGGCTCGGCAGGCGCGTGGAAAAACATCCCCGACCTGACGCACATCGGCTACCCCATTGCCGAGGTGAGCGAAGACGGCAGCGCCATCATCACCAAAGCACCGGGCACCGGTGGGCGCATCAACTTCCACACGCTGCGCCAGCAACTGCTGTACGAAGTGCACAACCCGCACGCCTATTTTTCACCCGACGTGGTGCTGGACATGGGCAGCTTGCAACTGGCCGACCTGGGCCATGATCGCGTGCGCGTGAGCGGCGCCACCGGCCGGCC
>JAYVRO010000130.1:0-7147 GCA_043776165.1 Rubrivivax sp.
GCCGCGTTGCGCAAGGCCGGTGTGCATGATTTCTACATGCAGTACTTTCAAACCCCGGGTGTGGCCGAGGCCGAGTTCGAACGCGACATCACGCAGTCCCTTCGTCGCATTTACTTCAGCGGCTCGGGCGACGCGCCGGATCGTCCTTCCTTCAATCGTCTGGGTGAAGGCAAAGGTTTTCTTGACAACACGGTCGACCCCGCCGTGTTACCTGAATGGTTAAGCCAGCAAGACCTGGCCCACTACAGCGGTGAGTTCACTCGTGCTGGGTTTCGCGGTGGCCTGAACTGGTATCGCAACCTCACCCGCTCGTGGGAATTGCTGGCGCCTTGGCGCGGCTGCGTCATCCATCAACCTTCGATGTTCATCGCGGGCTCACGTGACGGCGTGCTGAAGTTCCCGGCCTCCCAGGCGCAAATCGAACGTTATCCCAGCACCTTGCCTGGATTGCGCGGCTGCCACGTCATTGACGGTGCCGGGCATTGGATACAGCGCGAACGCGCGGCGCAAGTCAATGCTTTGTTGCTGGCGTTTTTGAGAGGCTTGTGAGGTCCAAGCCCGACAGCGTCTTGGACAGTTTGATAGCCTGGGCGCCCCGATCATTGCCTGGCTCCGAAGCGATCGCGAGCGTCGAGGCTTAGAGCGGTCAACTGGTCAACCCGTCAACCGGTCAACGCCGTCGGCTTGGCTTGAACCGAAGCAGTGAATCACGGCGCTCAAAGCAGTCCGATCCGGGGGCAACAAACTCTACGAGCCTCCCCAAACGTCACTCGATGTTCTGCACCTGCTCGCGCATCTGCTCCACCGCGACCTTCATTTCCACCGACAAGTTGGTCATCTCCAGCGCCGCTGACTTGGATCCCAGGGTATTGGCTTCACGTTGCAACTCTTGCATCAAAAAATCCAGTCGTTTGCCGACTTCGCCGCCTTTGCGCAGCAAGCGTTCAACTTCGTCCAGGTGCGATGTCAAGCGCGCCAGTTCCTCGGCCACGTCCACGCGGATGGCCATGGCGGCTGCTTCGTTCATGGCGCGTTCTTGCAGCGCTTCGCTGGGCACGTGGTCGGCCGCGTTGGCGCTGCCCAGGGCTTCTTGCCAACGCTCCAGAAAACGTTGCTGCTGGCGCTTGACGACGGCGGGTACCAGGGGCTCGGCCTGAGCTGCCAGTTCGCGCAGCCGCGTAACGCGCTCCATCAGCACCTCCACCAGCCGCGCGCCTTCACGTTCGCGTGCGGCGCGCAGGCCTAACACGGCGCGTGTGGCGGCCGCCAGGGTGGACTCGTCCAAGCGCACAGGCGCGGCGGCGCCACGGCACCATTGCAAGACCTCATTGACTGACAACGGCTGCGCGTTAGGCAACCAACTCTGTACTGTGGATTCAAGCCGCATGAGGCGGTTGACTTGCTCAGCGCTGGGGCTGGGCCAGGCGTTGTCGGTGTCGCGACTGGAGCTCACACGCATTTCGATCTTGCCGCGTTTGAAGTTGCCGGTAAGCAGCTCGCGCAAGCTCGTTTCCAGGCCGCGCATCTCTTCGGGCAGTTTGAAAGCGAGGTCCAAAAAGCGCCCATTCACGGAGCGCAATTCGATGCTCACGCTGCCGCTCGATGCACTGTTTGACGACGCGTCGCCCGAGGCTCCAGCAGTGGCCGTGGCGTAACCCGTCATGCTATAAACTGCCATCACTTAACCCATTAGAAGACCAATCCGCGATTATGTCCAAGCCCAAACCTGCCCCGTTGCCATCGGGCACCGTGGTCGGTGGCTACCAGATCGTGAAGAAGCTGGCCTCGGGTGGTTTTGGTGTTGTCTACCTCGCCGAAGGCGAAGGCCAGCAGATGGTGGCCATCAAAGAATATCTGCCGGCTTCGTTGGCAGAACGCTCATCAGGCGAGCTCACGCCCCGTGTCAAACCTGACAAGCAGCCGCTGTATCGCCTGGGCCTCAAGAGTTTTTTTGAAGAAGGCCGTTCGCTGGCGCAAATCAGCCACCCCAGTGTGGTCTCGGTGCTGAACTTTTTCCGCGAGAACGAGACCGTCTACATGGTCATGAACTACCTGCAAGGCGACACGCTGCAGGACTTCATCGTGACCGCACGCGACCTCAAGCGCGACAAGGTATTCCGCGAAAGCTCCATCCGCAGTTTGTTCGACGAGATGCTGCGAGGTTTGCGCATCGTGCACCAGCACAAGATGTTGCACCTGGACATCAAACCGGCCAACGTTTTCATCACCAACGACAACAAGGCGGTGATGCTGGACTTTGGCGCGGCACGTGAAGTGTTGTCCAAAGAAGGCAACTTCATCCGTCCCATGTACACGCCGGGTTTTGCCGCGCCCGAAATGTATCGGCGCGACGGCACGTTGGGGCCCTGGACTGACATCTACGCCATTGGCGCGTGCATCTACGCCTGCATGCAGGGTTACCCCCCCAACGACGCGCCACAGCGGCTGGAAAAAGACCGCCTCGCGCTGAGCTTGTCGCGGCTGCGCAATGTCTACTCTGACAACCTCATTGAAGTGTGCGAATGGTGCATGTCGCTCGACCCTTTGAGTCGCCCGCAGAGTGTTTTTGCGCTGCAAAAAGAACTGGCGCGTGAGACTGAGCGCCGCTACACCAAACTGTCCTTTTCCGAGCGCCTGAAGCTGCAAATTGAAACCATCAAAACCGGCGCAGGAAAAGGATGAGGTTCTCCGTCTACCAAGTCAGCCGTCGTGGTGGCCGTGAAAAAAACGAAGACCGCATGGGCTACTGCTACACGCGGGACTCGGGACTCTTTGCTCTGGCTGACGGCATGGGGGGCCACCCCGAAGGTGAAGTGGCCGCGCAAATCGCGCTGCAAACCATGGCGGCGATGTTCCAGCGCGAGGCGCGCCCAGTGCTGCCCGACCCGATGCGGTTTTTGCATGAGGCCATTTTTGCCGGTCACCACAAATTGCTGCGTTACGCCTCGGACCGTGCCTTGGCTGACACGCCGCGCACCACCATCGTGGCCTGTTTGCTGCAAGGCAATGCGGCGTATTGGGCGCACTGCGGTGATTCACGCTTGTACGTTTTGCGTGGCGACAAACTCATTGCACGCACACGTGATCATTCCTACACCGAGCTGCAAGAAGCCAT
This sequence comes from Rubrivivax sp., assembly GCA_043776165.1. Classification (GTDB taxonomy): domain Bacteria; phylum Pseudomonadota; class Gammaproteobacteria; order Burkholderiales; family Burkholderiaceae_C; genus Rubrivivax. The sequence continues at coordinate 3,116 of JAYVRO010000130.1, forward strand.
GCCGCACGTGGTGCCCCTCAACGAGCGCTTCAACCGCAATGTGTTGTTCACATGCCTGGGCAGCCCGGGCAAGCCGGTGGTTGACACCGCCGGGCCCATCTTGATGCAGCCGGGGGACCGGCTCATGCTGTGCTCTGACGGCCTGTGGGGCGCGCTCACTGACGCCGAGATCACCAAACAATTGGCGCGCCAGATCATCTCTGACTCGGTGCCCGAATTGGTGGAGATGGCGCTGCGCAAAGCTGGTGAAAAGAGCGACAACGTCACCGTCTTGGGTGTGGAATGGGAGTCGGCCGAAGACCACGACAGCAGTGCCGGTGTGAGCACCGAACAACTGCAAGATGACGTTTTTGCGTCGACCATCCAAGCCAGTCTCGGTGAGTCGCCGCTGGACGAGATGGACGAGGCCGAGATTGAGCGCTCTATCCGCGAGATCAACGAAGCCATTCAGCGTTCCTCGCACAAACGTCGCTGAGTGAATCTCCGTCGCACGCTCCTTGTTGCGACCAACCTGGAAAGTGAATCCCATGAGTTTCGAGAGAACGGGCGCGCGAGCCGCCGATGCGCTGCGCGCGGTCACGTTGCAGCGCGGTTACACGCGCCACGCAGAAGGCGCTGTGTTGGTGGCTTTTGGACACACACGCGTGTTGTGCACGGCGTCGGTCGAAGAAAAGGTTCCACCGCACAAGCGCGGCAGTGGGGAAGGCTGGGTGACGGCCGAATACGGCATGTTGCCGCGTGCCACGCACACGCGCAGTGACCGCGAAGCCGCGCGTGGCAAACAAAGTGGGCGCACCCAAGAGATCCAACGCTTGATTGGGCGCTCTTTGCGCAGCGTCTTCGATTTGAAGCGGCTGGGTGAGCGCAGCATCCTCATCGACTGCGACGTGCTGCAAGCCGACGGTGGCACGCGCACTGCGGCCATCACCGGCGCTTTTGTCGCGGCGCATGACGCCGTGAGCTGGCTCATCAAAGAAGGCAAATTGACCGCCTCGCCCATCCGCGAGCATGTGGCCGCAGTGTCGGTGGGCATTGTGAAAGGCACGCCACTGCTGGACCTTGAATACACCGAAGACTCGTCATGCGACACCGACATGAACGTGGTGATGACGGGCGCAGGCCACTTTGTTGAAGTGCAGGGCACGGCTGAAGGTGTGGCTTTCACGCGCACTGAAATGGACGCGCTCTTGGCCTTGGCCGACAAGGGAATCCGCGAACTTGTGGCGGCGCAACGCGCCGCGTTGGCGACTTGAGTCGCGCCGCGCCTGCCGACACCGGCGCACGAAATGAAATTAACGTATGAGATTGGTCCTTGCGTCCAACAATGCCAAAAAGCTTGTTGAACTGTGTGCTTTATTCGCTGGCTTGCCGATCACGCTGGTTGCCCAGGGTGACCTCGGTGTGAGTGAAGCCGAAGAACCGCACATCACCTTCATTGAAAACGCGCTGGCCAAAGCGCGCCACGCGGCAGCGGCCACGGGTGGTGCTGCCATCGCTGACGACTCGGGTTTGTGCGTTGACACCTTGGGCGGCGCGCCAGGTGTCGAGTCGGCAAACTACGCAGCGCCCGTGCCAGCGCAGGCTGACCGCGAGAGCCAACGCCGCGCGCAAGACGCTGCCAATTGCGCGCTGCTCTTGCAGCGCTTGCAAGGCCAGCTTGGCCCCACACAGCGCCGGGCCGCTTTTGTCAGCACGTTGGTGGCTGTGCGCCACGCTGACGACCCCCAACCGCTGGTGGCTGTTGGCCGCTGGGTGGGTCGGATCCTGGAAGCGCCGCGGGGGCACGGCGGTTTTGGCTACGATCCTTTGATGTTCATCGCCAGCCACAAGCAAACCGTGGCAGAAATGGACGCCGCGTCCAAAAACGCTGTCAGCCACCGTGCCTTGGCGGCCGCGCAGTTGCGACGCATGTTGGTTGAAAGCTGGGGCCTTGGCTGAGTCTCCGATCCGCTTTGTCCGGCCCGGGCAGATTCGGCTCGACACCTTGCCGCCGCTGGCGCTCTATGTGCACTTGCCCTGGTGTCTGAAGAAGTGCCCCTATTGCGACTTCAATTCACACGAGCTCATGCCGGCAAAGGTGCCATTGGTGCCGCCCCTCTCGGGAGAAGGCTTTGCCTTGGGGCGGCGCGGTGACGCACAGACCAACTCATCGCTGCCCGAGGCCGACTACCTCGAGGCACTGAATGCCGACCTGGAAGCCGCGCTGCCCAGTGTCTGGGGCCGACATGTCATGAGTGTGTTCATCGGCGGTGGCACGCCGAGCCTGTTTTCACCAGCGGGCATTGACCGTTTGATTGCCAACATCCGTGCACGTTTGCCGCTGGAGCCGGGTGGCGAGATCACGCTGGAGGCCAACCCCGGCACCTTTGAGCGCGAGCGTTTTTTTGCCTACCGCCAAGCCGGTGTCACGCGTCTGTCAGTGGGCGTGCAAAGTTTTGATGACGAGCACCTGCATGCCATTGGCCGTGTGCATGACGCCGCGCAAGCCCGCGCAGCGGTGGCTGAAGCAGCGCAAGCTTTTCAGACCTTCAACATCGACTTGATGTATGCGCTGCCCGGCCAAAACATGGCGGCCTTGCAGCGCGATGTTGACACCGCGCTGGCCTACAAACCACCGCATCTATCGGTCTATCACCTGACGATGGAACCCAACACGGCCTTTGCGCGCAACCCACCTTCATTGCCCGACGAGGACACAGCGAGTGACATGCTCGACCTCATCACCGAGCGCACAGCCACAGCGGGCCAACTGCGCTACGAAGTGTCGGCCTTCGCGCACAAGGGCCATCGCTGCGAACACAACCTGAATTACTGGCGCTTTGGCGACTACCTGGGCATTGGGGCCGGTGCCCACAGCAAGCTGAGTTTTCCCGATCGCATCACGCGCCAAGTGCGTTGGCGCGAGCCTGCCATGTACATGCAGCGTGCAATGCAAGGCCAGGCCATGTCGAATAACGTGCCCGTCGGCGCTGGCGACTTGCCGTTTGAGTTCATGCTCAATGCGCTGCGTCTGCGCGAAGGTTTTGACCCGCGAATATTCACCGAGCGCACGGGTTTGCCGCTGCTCAAGATCGACGACGCCCTGGGCAAAGCCATCGAGCGGGGTTGGCTTGTGCACGATGGCGCGTCGATCAAACCCACGGTGCGTGGTTTTGATTTCTTGAACGACGTCCAGCAGCTGTTTTTGGCTTGAACCGGGCCTGAGTTCAGCAGCTACCTTGCCCGAGATCCTGGTTTGGGAGACTGTTAACAAACGATATGAACCGTCTGTTCAAATCCGCACTGTCGTGTCGTTGTGTAATCTCAAATATTCAATCAAGCGTGGTGCGATTTTGCTCAGCGCCAGCACCTCGTTCACGGCACCTGCCGCAATCGCTTCGCGCGGCATGCCAAACACCACGCAGGTGGCTTCGTTTTGCGCCAGGTTGAAGCCGCCGGCGGTGCGCAGCTCGCGCATGGCGTCTGCACCATCGTTGCCCATGCCGGTGAGCATCACGCCCAAGGTGTTCGGGCCCGCCAGGCGCGCCGCTGAGCGGAACAGCACATCCACCGACGGCTTATGGCGGTTGACGGGTTCGGCATCGGCAATGCAAATCAGGTAGTTCGCACCCGATCGCTCCAAGCTCATGTGCAGCCCGCCCGGTGCGATGTAGGCGTGCCCTGGCAGGACCCGCTCACCGTGCTTGGCTTCGCTGACGTGCATGCGGCACAGATTGTTCAAGCGCGCTGCGTAGCTCGTGGTGAACCCCGCTGGCATGTGCTGCGTGATGAGCACAGCTGGCGTGTCTGCGGGCAATTGGGTCAGCACTTCACGCGTGGCCTCGGTGCCGCCGGTAGACGCGCCGATGACGATCAATTTTTCAGTGGATAAACGGCCCAGCGGGGCTAGCGCAGCGCTTGGCTTGGCGGGGTTCTGCTCTGGCGACGTCGGTGGCGTGGTAGTGCGGCGCACAGTGGCCCGGGCCGCCGCGCGCACTTTGTCGGTGATGTCGTTCCCGAGCTGGCGCAAGCCGTCGGCCACCCCTATCTTGG
>JAYVRO010000131.1:0-7147 GCA_043776165.1 Rubrivivax sp.
TTGAGGCTGATGCCCTTCACGCGCTCTGCGATGGCGGCAATCTTGACGACGCCAGCATCGAGATTTTTTTGCGTGCGAAACACGCTGGCGTGCTGCTGCATCGCATTGCGCAGGTCGTCGGCAACATCTTGCGCGTACTCGCCCGAAGTCGAGGCATCCAGGCGCGCCAAACGTGCCAGCGACACATCGGCCGCGTCGACAGGCAGTGGTTTGTGCGACGCCGTTTTGCCAACCTGGTCAATGATGTGCAAGCCCGCCGCACGGCCAAAAACCAGGAGGTCGAGCAAGGAATTGGTGCCCAGGCGATTGGCGCCATGCACGCTGACACAAGCGCACTCGCCCACGGCATAAAAACCGTTGACGACGGCGTTGGGGTTTCGCGTTGCACCCAGGCCGTTGGGGGCCACGACTTGGCCGTGGATATTGGTCGGTATGCCACCCATCTGGTAGTGAATGGTCGGCACCACCGGAATGGCCTCTTTGGTGACGTCGACGTTGGCGAAGTTGTGGCCAATCTCAAAAACGCTGGGCAGGCGCTTCATGATCGTCTCGGCTCCCAGGTGCGTGAGGTCCAGGTCGATGTAGTCACCTTTGGGGCCGCAGCCGCGCCCTTCCTTGATTTCTTGGTCCATGCAACGCGAAACAAAGTCACGCGGCGCCAAGTCTTTCAGTGTCGGCGCATAGCGTTCCATGAAACGTTCGCCCTTGTTGTTGCGCAGGATGGCGCCTTCGCCGCGGCAACCTTCAGTGAGCAGCACGCCGGCGCCCGCCACTGCGGTGGGGTGAAATTGCCAGAACTCCATGTCCTCCAGCGGCACGCCAGCGCGTGCGGCCATGCCCAGACCGTCACCGGTGTTGATGAAGGCGTTTGTGCTTGCCGCAAAAATGCGGCCCGCGCCACCGGTGGCGAAGAGCGTGACCTTGGCCTGCAGGATGTGCACTTCACCGGTTTCCATTTCCAGCGCAGTAACGCCCAGCACGTCACCATCAGCGTCACGGATGAGATCGAGCGCCATCCACTCAACAAAGAAGTTGGTGCGCGCCTTGACGTTTTGCTGATACAGCGTGTGCAACATGGCATGGCCCGTGCGGTCGGCTGCGGCACAGGCACGCTGCACGGGTTTTTCTCCATAGTTGGCGGTGTGGCCACCGAACGGGCGCTGGTAGATGGTGCCATCGGCGTTGCGGTCGAAAGGCATGCCCATGTGCTCGAGCTCGTACACCACGTTGGGCGCCTCACGGCACATGAATTCGATAGCGTCCTGGTCACCCAGCCAATCACTGCCCTTGACGGTGTCGTAGAAGTGATAGTGCCAGTTGTCCTCGGACATGTTGCCCAGGCTGGCGCCGATGCCGCCCTGCGCCGCGACCGTGTGCGAGCGCGTCGGGAAGACCTTGGACAGCACCGCCACGTTCAAGCCAGCACGCGCCAAGCGCAGTGAGGCCTGCATGCCTGAGCCGCCCGCGCCAACGATGACGACATCGAACTTGCGCTTGCTCAAGGTGGTCGAAATCGTTGCCATTCTCACAGTCTCCACAACACTTGCACTGCCCAGCCAGCGCAGCCCACCAGCCACACCAGGGTGGCGACTTGAAGCACGAGCTTGACGCCGACGTTTTTGACGTAGTCCATGAGGATGTCGCGCACGCCCACCCAAGCATGCAGCGCCAAGCAGACGATGATCACAAAGGTCAGCACCTTCATCCACTGGGCGGCAAAGATGCCGGCCCATTTGTCGTAGCCCATCTCACCGGGCAGCAGCACTTGCACGATGACCAGCACCGTGAAGATCGCCATCAGAACGGCGGTGACTCGCTGGCTGAGCCAGTCACGCATGCCGTAGTGGGCGCCAACCACCAAACGTGTGGAACCAAAACTGTTGGACATCGTGTGGCTCCTTAAAACAGGCCAAAAAGTTTGGCACCCAACAGCAGCGTGAGCGCGATGCTCAAGCCCAGGGTGACGAATGCAGACGACCGGCCTTGCTCTTTGGAAACACTGTGCGTGGCGTCCATCCATACGTGGCGCACACCTGCGATGAAGTGATGCAAATACGACCAGATGAGCGCAAAGGCCACGAGTTTGATGAACCATCCCGGCAAGAAGCCGATGCCAGCACTGAGGGCGCTGGTGAAGCGCCCGTAAGAGCTCTCGGAGGTGACGCTCACGTCAAACAACCACACGATGAAAGGCAGCAACAAAAACAGGATGACGCCGCTCGCTCGGTGCAGGATGGATACCCAACCGGCAGGCGGCAAGGTGTACTGCAAGGCGTGCACCAAGCGCATGGTGCCTGGGCGTTGTTTGGTCATCTCGGGCATGCTGACTCTCTAGTTGACGTTCTGGGTACGGGACCGTAACTCGGCGGTAACTCGGCAATGAGCGCAGGGTCAAACCCGACCTAGTTTATTGCAATGCAGCACGCTTACGTGAAACTGTAGTCAGGTGTTGTTAACCCAATTCGTTGCGATAGTGATGCAAGCCGGTGCAGTACAGGCCGCGACGAAACTCCACGGGCTTGTCGCCGTAAGTGAACGCCAACCGCTCGACCAGCAAAAGCGGTGACCCGCTGTCCTGCATCAGAAGCTCAGCCTCATCAGCACTCGCCGCCACGGCACGAATTTTCTCTTCAGCCCGGATCATGCGCACACCAAACTCGGCTTCGAAAAGGCCATACATGGGGCCCCGGTAGTCTTGCAAGCGCTCCACCGTCAGACCTTTGAACAGGGCGCCGGGCAGCCAGATGTCGTCCAGCACCACGGGGGTCTGATCAGCAAGGAGCAAGCGGCGCACTTGCACGGCGACGTCGCCCACTGCCAAGCCCAGCGCGCGCATCACCTCGGACGGCGGGCGCATGCGGCGGCACTCCAACAAGCGCCTTTGCAACGGCGCGGCGCCGCCCGCGTCGCTTTGCAAACGCAAAAAACGGTATTGGGTCTTTTCTTCGGCATGTGTGGCCACAAAAGTGCCCTTGCCTTGGCGGCGCATCAGCAGGTTGTCAGCCGCCATCTCGTCGATGGCCTTGCGCACCGTGCCCTGGCTGACCTTGAAACGCGCCGCCAGCTCCATCTCACTGGGGATGGCCTCGCCAGGGCGCCATTGGCCGTCTTGCAGGCTGCGCGTGAGCAGGTCTTTGATCTGCTTGTAAAGGGGGCTGAATGAGGGCGCCGTGGGTTGCGGCTGGGAGAGATCGGCCATGCGTGGATTGCAGCACAGCAGCCTGGCTTCGTCGATACTCGTTTGTCTTATATAAGATAACTCAATACCCACGAAAACGAGACTTTGGCACCCGTCATTTGTCAGTCTTCTGAAACGCAGCTCCCTAGAATCGCGCCCAGCTTTTCTTCACCCCGCTTTCCATCAACCCCAGGAGTTACCCATGAGCAAAAAGCCCGTTCGCGTGGCCATCACCGGCGCTGCCGGCCAAATCGGTTACGCGTTGCTGTTCCGCATCGCCTCAGGTGAAATGTTAGGCAAGGACCAACCGGTGATCTTGCAACTGCTGGAAATCCCCGACGAAAAAGCGCAAAACGCCCTGAAGGGCGTGATGATGGAACTAGAGGACTGCGCCTTCCCGCTTCTGGCAGGCATGGAAGCCCACAGCAGCCCCACGGCAGCCTTCAAAGACACCGACTACGCCTTGCTGGTTGGCGCGCGCCCACGCGGCCCGGGCATGGAGCGCGCCGACTTGCTGGCCGCCAATGCGCAAATCTTTACGGCTCAGGGCAAGGCCCTTGATGCTGCCGCCAGCCGCAACGTCAAAGTGCTGGTGGTGGGCAACCCCGCCAATACCAACGCCTATATCGCGATGAAGAGCGCGCCCAGCCTGAGCCGTCGCAATTTCACGGCCATGCTGCGCTTGGACCACAACCGGGCGCTGAGCCAGATTGCCGCCAAAACGGGCAAGCCGGTTGCCAGCATCAAGCAGCTCGCCGTGTGGGGCAACCATTCACCCACGATGTACGCCGACTACCGCTTTGCCACGATTGACGGCGCATCGGTCAAGGACATGATCAACGACCAGGTCTGGAACGCCGACACGTTTTTGCCCACCGTGGGCAAGCGCGGCGCGGCCATCATTGCCGCGCGGGGGGTGTCTTCTGCCGCGTCAGCTGCCAATGCGGCCATCGACCACGTGCGTGACTGGGCGCTGGGCACAGGCAGCGAATGGGTGACCATGGGCGTGGCCAGCAACGGCGAATACGGCATCCCCAAAGACGTTATGTTTGGCTACCCCGTGACCTGCGCCAACGGCGACTACAAGATCATTGAGGGCCTGCCGATCGACGCTTTTTCGCAAGAGTGCATCAACAAGACCTTGGCTGAGTTGCAAGGCGAGCAAGATGGGGTGAAGCACTTGCTGTGATACCTTGCTCCTTTCCCCTCGCAGGGGGAAGGCCGCGATGGGCGTGAATGCCTGCGATGCTGCGCTGTGGCCTGGGCTGTGCATGCCGAGTGACGTAGCGAGAGCGGGATGACGGGGTGTTGTGCTGCGCTCATGTCACCCGACGTCGACCTTCGGTCGCCGCCTCCTTCTTTACTTCGCTACGCACAACACCCCGTCATCCCGCTCTTCCCGCAGTGTGCTTGGGCAAGGTTCTTGAAAGCACGCGGTTGGGAATCGCTTCGCCTTGCATTCGGAAAGTCAGTTTACCGCAGTCTTCATATCGTTGACTTGCGTAAAACGCCAAGGCGCGTTCATTGCCAACCCATGCGCTTAACCACATGACCTGAGCACCTTGCTGTGCGGCAGCTTTTTCAGCGGCCAGCAGCAAGGCGTTGCCGATGCCCTGGCGGGTGAAGGGTTCTTGTATGTAAAGGCGGTCGAGTTCAACCTGTCGGCCTGCGGGTGCCAGCGCTTGCTGCGCGCCAAGCGTGATTTGCACAAACCCCACCACGTGGCCCTCTACTTCGGCGATGAAGACTGTTGTGTTGAATGCCACAAGCATCACCGCAATAGCTTCGGTTGAAAACGCACTGCGCACCTCGGCGGCAATGGTTTGGGTGATGCCCTTGCGGGCATAGGTGTCGAGAAACACCTGCGTGGCCAAAACGCCCAGGCACAAGGCGTCGTCAGCGCGGGCTGGGCGAATTAACAAGCGAATCAATACACGCGTCAACACACGAGTCATGTCGAAGGTTAGGTGGTGCAAACAAGCTCACTTGGCCATCCAACCCAGACCCTTGGCGTGCAGGCTCTGGATGTAGAGCTTGTCTGCCGTCTCCGTCACGCCTGTGGTTTCAGGGTAGGCACCACTCGGGTCTTGCAGGTCTTGCAGCACTTGCCCGTCTTCGCTGAAAGCCATCACGTGACCATAGGCTTTGGGAATGGGCCACAGCGCGCGCGGCAGGCGCAGCGTCATCTTGCGCAGCCAGGGTTTGTCGGCCATGTTGTCGATGGTGGGATTGCGCGGTTTGGCAAAACCAAGCCAGATCTTGCCGTCCTGGCCGCGCATCAAGTTGTCGGGGTAGCCGGGCAGGTTGTCGAACAAGAGTTTGGCTAGTGGGCTTGGCTTGGCAACGTCCACTTCCGTCGCCGTCAGCGCCACTTTCCAGACACGGTATTTGCCGGTCTCGTTGACAAAAAGACTTTGTTCGTCGCGGCTCAGCGCCACACCGTTGGCAAAACTCAGGCCGCGCAGCACCACGCGTGTGCTGCGGGTAGTGGGGTCATATTCGAGGATGCGACCGGTGCCCGATTGTTCGATGATGTCGAGCACACTGGCCTCAAAAGTGCCGCCCGAATTGGCAGGGCCAAAGCGTGTGGATGCATCGCTGAAGTACATCTTGCCGGTGGCCGCCACCACCACGGCGTCGGCATAGCGGATGGGCTGGCCCGCATGTTGGTTGGCCAGCACTGTGATGACCTTGCCCGAGCTGATAGATAACAGGCCCTTGAAGGCATCGGCAGCAATGAGGTTGCCCGCAGCGTCAAAGTCAAAACCCAGCACGCGGCCACCGGTGTTGACAAACTCTTCTTGTGCCGTGCCATCGGGGTTCATGCGCAACATCTTGCCGCTGGCCACGGCCGCGTAAAGCTTGCCGTCTTTGCCCAAGGCAATGTGCTCCGGGCCTTCTTCGGCGCCCAGCGAGATGAGTTTCAAGTTGGCCAGCTTGGTGTTGACGACGTGCGGTCCAACGTAACCTGGGGCGTTAGCCGCCGCCCACGACACAGGCTCGATGGGAACCGGCCAAGTCAGCAAATACGCCGCCAACAAGACCAGCGCTACAACAACACTGGTGGTCAGTTTTTGCATCACATCACCTCAATGGTTGATTTCTGTTGACACTGACGTTGAAGCGACTGCTCACACGCCCAGCAATTGCCCGCCGTCCACCGCAATCGTCTGCCCCGTGACCCAGCGCGCCTGGTGCGAGGCCAAAAATAAGGCCACATCGGCGATCTCTTCAGCCGTGCCCATGCGGCCAAAAGGCATGCTTTTAAGCGTGCGGTCATACAGCGCGTCACCGGCCATTTTGCGCTGGTCCCAAACGCCCCCAGGGAACTCCACCGAGCCCGGCGCGATGCAGTTCACACGCAAGCCTTGCCGCGCGTACATCGCCGCCTGGCTGCCGGTGTAACTCAGCATCGCCGCTTTGACTGCCGCGTAGGCCGCGCTGCGTGTCGATGGCCGCATGGCAGAGATGGACGCAATGTGAATGACGCTGGCGCCCCGGCCCATTTGCAGCGACTGCAAGAGCAACGGCATGGCCGCGTGTGAAGCACGCACCATGGCCATCACATCGACCGAGAGGCCAGCCGCCCAAGCGGCTTCATCGTCGCCCATGCCAAAACCTGAGGCGTTGTTGACGAGCACGTCGATGCCACCCAAAGCTGCGCCCGCTGCTTCAACAAAGTGCTTCACGCCAGCGGCGTCGGCCAAGTCGCAGCTGGCGCTGTGGACATGGTGGCCGGCAGCGGCAATGTCCTTGTGCGCGGCGGCCAGTGCGTCCGCGCCACGCGCGCAAATAGCCACGTCGGCGCCAGCCTGCGCAAACCCCAGCGCGATAGCACGGCCGATGCCCCGGCTGCCACCGGCCACCACCACTTTTTTGCCTGCGAAATCGAATGTCATGAGTTCTTTCCTGCTGTTGTTTGTTGCAAAACCTCGAAGGGCGATGGCGTGGTGTGCGCACGGCCCGTGA
>JAYVRO010000132.1:0-7143 GCA_043776165.1 Rubrivivax sp.
CCGGTGTGCGGCGACGGCGCGGTGGATCCGGGCGAGGGCTGCGACGACGGCAACACCGTCTCGAGCGACGGCTGCGATCCGCTCTGCAAGCCGGAGCAAGGCTTCACCTGCGCGGGCTCGCCCAGCGTCTGCAAGAGCACCTGCGGCGACGCCAAGCTCGCGAGCGACGAGGGCTGCGACGACGGCAACACCGCCACGGGCGACGGCTGCGACGACGGAGATCTTCATACGGCGACAGGCGCGCGGATGGCCGGGTGATGCATGTAGTTGGCCACCTCGAAGTCCTCGAACACGTACTCGAAGATCGAGGTGGGGTGGCGGCGGAGGACGAGCGAGGGGTACGGATAGGGGTCGCGCGCGAGTTGCGTCTCGATCTGTTCCCGGTGGTTGTCGTAGACGTGGCAGTCGCCGCCCGTCCAGATGAAGTCGCCCACATCCAGATTGCACTGCTGCGCCACCATGTGGTTCAGTAGTGCGTAACTTGCAATGTTAAATGGCACACCCAAGAAGATGTCGGCGCTGCGCTGGTAGAGCTGGCAGCTGAGTTTTCTGCGGCCGGTGCTGGCGTCGGCTGGCGCAACATAAAACTGGAAGAAGGCATGGCAAGGTAGCAGCGCCATGTCCGGCAGGTCGGCCACGTTCCAGGCGCTGACGATCAGGCGGCGTGAATCGGGGTTGGCCTTGATCTGCGTGATGAGCTGCGCGATCTGATCCACATGTCCACCACCGGGCGCCGGCCACGAGCGCCACTGCACGCCGTACACGGGGCCCAAGTCGCCATCGGCGCGCGCCCATTCGTTCCAGATGGTCACGCCGCGCTCTTGCAGCCAGCGCGCGTTGCTGTCCCCGCGCAAAAACCACAGCAGCTCCAGGATGATGCTTTTCAGGTGCACTTTTTTGGTCGTGACGAGGGGGAACCCGTCGTTCAAATCAAAGCGCATTTGGTAGCCAAAAACACTGCGTGTGCCCGTTCCCGTGCGGTCGGCTTTGGCCACGCCGTGCGTGAAGACGTGGCGCATGAAGTCTTCAAATTGGCTGCGCGCCGGGCGGGGTGTTGTGGTGTTCACTTCAGTAACTTCCGAACAAGGTGTCCAAGGCTTCAACGATGTCACCCGACCAGGCTTGTGCGCGGGCCACTGGCTTGCGCAGCATGGATGTGGGCACAGGCGCCAGTGACGCGGTGTCCAGCACCACGTCTTTGCCATTCACCGCGAACTGGGGGTTGAGATTGCGCGCCGGCGTGGCAAAACTCTTGGGTGTGCGCAGCGGGATGACGACGTGCGTGGCCAAGAGACCCAGGTGGTCGTTTTGCACATCCACGACATACGGCGTGTGCACCCGGTCTTCCGGGAATGGGTTGGCATAAACGTCAAAGCGGGCCATGGTGCGGCGCTTGCCTTTGGCGACTACGCCGCATTGCAGTCGGTGTCCGTCTTGGGCCGCATGAAGGTGCGGTAGCGGTCCGAAAAAAGACCTTCACGTGCGACACGGGCGTTGTATTGCTCGATGGCTTCTTTGTTCTCGTCGCGCCACCGCGTCCAGTATTGCCGCAGCACTTCTTCAGTGAGAAGTTGGTCCACGGTCTGCGAGATGTTGATGTCCATCTCACGGGCCATGTCGAGCACGACCGAATTGAGCGACAGGTTGATCGGGCGTTTGGGGGCGTTGCGAACTCGGCGCATGGCGGGCCTTCATGGTTTTACAACACAGGTTTGGTGCACAAAAGATGCACATGAATTATGCCTGTATCCGCCTGTATCCATTCGGCAGGTGATCTCGCTGTGCCATTCAGGCCGCTCCCTCAACCATGTCAAATTGCATCGCCGCCAGCTTGGCATAAAGCCCACCGCGGGCCACCAGTTCACCGTGTGTGCCGATGTCAACAATGCGCCCGCCGTCCAGCACCACGATGCGGTCGGCGCGCAACACGGTGGCCAGGCGATGGGCGATGACCAGCGTGGTGCGGCCCTTCATGGCCGCTTCCAGGGCCGCTTGCACCATGCGTTCGCTTTCGGCGTCCAGCGCGCTGGTGGCTTCGTCGAGCAGCAGGAGCGGCGGGTTCTTGAGCATGGCGCGCGCGATGCTGATGCGCTGGCGCTGACCACCCGACAAGCGCACGCCACGTTCGCCCAAAAAGGTGTTGTAGCCCTCAGGCAGGGCGCTGATGAAGTCGTGCGCAAATGCCGCCAAGGCTGCGGCTTTCACGTCGTCGTCGCTGGCGTCCGGGCGGCCATAGCGGATGTTTTCAAGCGCGCTGGTCGAGAACACAGTACTGTCCTGCGGCACGATGCCAATGCGACCCCGCAGTGTTTGCAAGCTGGCCTCACGCACCGGCACACCATCGACTTGAACCTGGCCATGCAGCACGTCGTAAGAGCGCAGCAGCAGGTGGAAGACGGTGCTTTTGCCCGCGCCGCTCGGGCCCACCAGGGCAACGGTCTCGCCAGGGTGCACCTGCAAATCAAAGTTGCTCAAGGCGGCGTGCTGTGGACGTGATGGGTAATGGAAGGTCACGTCGGTGAATTGCACACGGGAGCCGGCTTGCACGGCGGGCAAGGCGCGCGGCGCCGCCGGGTCGACCACGGGTGAGCGAGTGGCCAGCAACTCCATCAAACGTTCGGTGGCGCCAGCCGCACGCAGCAAGTCGCCATAGACCTCCGACAACACGGCCACAGAGCTGACAAAGATGACCACGAAGACGACGGTCTGGCCCAGGTGCCCGGCGCTTATTTCGCCACGGATGACGGCCTGCGTGCCTTGGAACAAGCCCCACAGCAGCGCGCCAAAACTTGCCGTGATGATGAAAGCGACGAGGAAGGATCGCACAAGGGTGCGTTTGCGCGCCACATCAAAAGCGGCTTCCGTGCTGGCGTCGAATCGCGCTGCCTCACGGGCCTCTTGCGTGTAGCTTTGCACCACGCCCACGGCATTGAGCACCTCGGCAGCAATCGCGCTGCTGTCGGCCACGCGGTCTTGGCTGGCACGTGAGAGCTTGCGCACGCGCCGCCCAAAGACCAGCGCAGGCATCACCACCAGCACCAAGATGCCCAGCACTTGCGTCATCACATAGGGGTTGGTGACGATCAGCGCAGCCAGTGCACCGATGCCCATCACGGTATTGCGCAAACCCATGCTGAGCGATGAGCCCACCACGGTTTGCACCAAGGTCGTGTCCGTGGTCAAGCGGCTCAGCACTTCGCCGGTTTGCGTCGTTTCAAAAAACTCGGGGCTTTGTCGCACGACATGGGCGTAGACGGCATTGCGCAGGTCAGCGGTGATGCGTTCACCCAGCCAGGTGACCATGTAAAAGCGCGCCGCAGAAAAGACGCCCAGTGCAGCGCCCACCGCAAAGAGCGCCGCAAAGTGGCCGCGCAAGGCCATCACGCGCTGACCGGGGTCGGTGGCGACCAGGCCTTCGTCGATCAACAGCTTCAACGCCACAGGGAAGAGCAAAGTGCTCAACGCGGCCAGCACCAGAAAGAGCGCTGCGAGCGTGATGCGCCCGAAGTAGGGCCGCACAAAGGGCAAGAGGCTGGAGAGCGCCTGCACGTTTTTGGGCGCCTCTGCCGGGGGGCTGGTTGTGGACGGCGGTATCGGGGCGTCAAGCGATTCAGAAGGGTTCATGGCGCCAGTGTAGGCAGTCGTGGCGAGCGACATGTTTTGGCGCCAGGAAATTGGGTTTCGGGAAATGGGCCGCCTTTCACACTCTGGGCACCAACAAAACAAGCACGTTGGCTGGCGCTGTGGTCGAATGCCGTCTTGTTTTGTGGCCCGTCAATCTGCTTTTACCGAGCTCTCCCGCGTGCAAGAACCCATGCCAGTGCCCTCCGACATCCGCGTTGCGGCCCATGAAGCCGGTCAGGGCGGCGCCCGACTCAAGCCTTGGTGGGGTGTGGCCCTCCTGAACCTGGGTGCCGCAACGGCAGCGGCGGGCATGGCCTGGGGTTTGTCGCACTTTTTGGCGCCGCTGGGCTCGGCAGCACCGGCCATGGCGGCGGCCATCGGCATCTTGTTGATCTTGATTCCTTTGCTGGCCTTGTTGGTGAAACTGGCACGCCAAAACGAGCGCGCGCAGCAAATGTTGGCGCGCCTTGACACTTTGGACAGCCTGACTGGTGTCGCCACCCGGGCGCACTTCATGGCGCTGGTGGAGCGCGAATGGTCGCGCGCAAGGCGTTACGGTGGTGGTGCCGGCATCGTCATCGTTGAGCTCGATCGCTTCAAGCGCATCTGCGAGTTGCGCGGCGCCACAGCGGGTGACGCTGTGCTGCGGGAACTGGCCGGTGTGGTCGGCAAATCGCTGCGCGGCGCTGATGCCTTGGCGCGGTTTGGCCCTTCGCAATTTGTGGTGTTTTTGGCTCAAGCCGACCCGATGGGCGCGCTGGACGTGGCCGAGCGCATCCGCGAACGGGTTGAGCTGCTCGAAGTGCCATGGCAAGAGCAGCGCCTGCGCGTGTCGGCGACCCTGGGCGTGGCCACTTTGCGCCCCGCTCATGTGCACCTGCATGCCTTGATGCAGGACGCAGAAACTGCGCTCGACGCAGCACGTTTTGCCGGAGGCAATTGTGTGCGCTCGGCGCCCATCGACAGCTTGGAGCCTGCGCCACGGGATGCGTCGCTGGGCAAGGACCGCTCAGGCCCCGTGTGATCCTGTTCAACCCGCTTCAACCTGGAAGCCGCAGCGGCTCGCCGTAACCGGTCATCTCCAGGTAACCCAGGCCCACCCGCTGGCCTGCTGGGTTGAGCAACTCGGCCAAACCTTCCCAGTACAGCAACCCGGTGCTGCGCCGCGCGTCCATTTCTTGGCTGTCGAGCAAGGCATTCACACCGAACGCGCCCGCCGGGGTGTGCACACGCCATTGCACCGGGTAGACGGCTTGGCTGGCGGGGCTGGCCCAGGTGCGGCCGGGCTCAAACCGCGGGTCCGAGGCGCTGAACGCCTGCACTGAGCCGCCGGGTGCGCGCCAGCTGCCACCTGCCCACAGCACGCTGCCGTCTTTTCGGCGCAAACGAAAGGCTGTGAGCGCGCTGCCGTCGGCCAGATTCATGCCGATCCAATCCCAACCCACCGCCTCGGGGTGCAGCAAACCGCTGCTCCACTCGTGGTCGAGCCAGGCGCGGCCCGAGATGGGCACGTCGCGCCCGGCCAGCGTCACGCTGCCTTGGGCCAGCAGCTGCGGTTCGCTGTAGTAGTGGCTGGCGTGGTTGTCACTGGCGGCCTTGAGCGAGAAGCCCGCATCACCTTGCAGGAGTGTGGGTTGGCTGCGTTGCAGGCGCAAGTCGAGCTTGAAGTCGGCACTGGCAAAGGCCCGCAAAGTGTTGACACTTGGGGCGTTGTTCGATTCAAGTTCATCACGCAAAAACCAAGGCCCGATGTGCACGGCGGTGTGTGTTGTGGCGGCCGATCCCAGCACCGAACCGACCGCACCAGACCAGCGCTCCACGGCTTGCGCATGGCTGTGACGCTGGCCCACCAGGTCGGTCAAGGCGGCGTGAGCAAAGAGCAAGTGGCGGGCCGCAAAGCGGCTCTTGTTGTCTTGCGCTAAGCCGGTGTTGGTGCGGAAAAACGTCAGCTGAAATCCGAAACGCGGCGCCACAAAACTGCCCAACCAACCCGTGAGGTACCACCACTCGATGCCCGCGCCGAGGTGCGCTCCGTGGTCACGTGGAAAGTTAAGTTGTGTGCCCCGCCGCACGTCGTCACCCGCCGCCAGGTTGGCGCCTGGTACAGCGGCCAAGGCGGCACGTGGTGCAGCGGTCAAGGCGGCACTTGGTACAGCGGCCAAGGCCGCGAGATGGAGCACTGCCGCGCGGCGCAGCGCGTTCACCAGTCTTCCTTCACCGACATCACCGCAGCTCGGCCCGTGGCTTGCCGTGCACTGAGGTAGGCCGTGGCCACACCGGCCAGCAGCACAGCAGCGCACAAGGCCATGACATCGAACCAGGGCAGCACCACGGACATACGCCAATGGAAACTCTGCGGGTTGACCACCAGCACCAGCACGACACTCACCGCCAGCCCCAGGGCCAGGCCCAGCAGCACGCCCGCTGCCATCCAAAAGGCCGCTTCGCCTGCCACGATGGCCATCACCTGCCCGCGTTGGAGGCCCAGGTGCGCGAGCAAACCAAACTCTTTGCGTCGCGCCAAAACTTGCGCTGACAAACTCGCCGCCACGCCCACCAAACCAATGGCAATGGCCACGGCCTGAAGGTAGTAGGTGACAGCAAAACTGCGGTCAAAGATGCGCAGCGACAGGGCGCGCAGCTCGTTGGTCGCGGCAAATTCAAGCATCGATGGATCCGGCATCAGCGCCCGCACGCTGCGTTGCACGGTCGCGATGTCTGCACCAGGTTTAAGCCACAGGGCGATGTCACTGAATTTTTTGTCGCCCGTGATGTTTTGGTAGTCGGCACTGTGCATGGCGATGGCGCCAAATTGGCGGGCAAAATCGCGCCAAACACCGCGCACCCGGGCGCGAACCGGCTGTTCACCCAAAGGCAAATCGAGCCAATCGCCGGGTCCCACGTAGTAGAGGTCTTGCACGGCTTCGGTGATGAAAATGCCCAGCTCGCCAGGTTGTGCCGGCAGCACGGGGCCGACCAGGGGCAAGCGGCTTTGTGGCGTCGCCCCCATTGTTGTTGCCTCGTTGGCCAACACGGCAGTGCCAGCCATGTCGTGCGTTAAGTCCCGCGACACCAAGGCCACGGCAGGCAAGTTGGCTGCCAGTTGCAAACTGCGGCTGCGTGAGGCTTGCACGCCCTGCACGCCGGGCAGGGCGGCTGCGTCATTCACAAAACCCGCACTCAGCCAGGCCTGGTCACTGGCAGCGGCTGTGGCTGCGCTGCGCGCGTACAGGTCGGCGGGCAAGATGCTGGTGAGCCAATCGGCCACGCCGGTGCGAAAACTCGCCACCATAACCGTCAAAGCCACGCTCAGTGCCAGGCTGGCCACCACGCCAGCCACGGTGGCCACGGCGCCTTGACGCTGGAAGTGGGCGCGGCGCAAGGCCAGCAAGGTGCTGGCGCTGCGCGGTGTGGGCCAGAGCGCCAGCAGCCCTTGCACCCCCGCAGGGATGAGCGCCACACCCCCGAACAACAACGCTGCCACGGCGCCGTAAGCCGCCAGCGGCAGCCCCATGAACG
>JAYVRO010000133.1:0-7098 GCA_043776165.1 Rubrivivax sp.
ACGCACACGCACCCACCAGCATGTTGGGCTGTGTGGTGGCAGGTGACGCTGTGCGCCGCCGCGTTGAGCAACAGATGGAGTTGTGGGACTTCACGCCCCGCTGGGTGGTGCCCGCAGCGGCTGAAGCCGGCATCAGCAACGGCTACGACCACCCCAGCCGCTTGGGTGCAGACCGTTGGGTTGCGTTGGCCGGGGCACACGCGCGTGTCCTGGCTTGTGGCGCGCCTCGCCCGGCCTTGGTGGTGATGGTGGGCACGGCGGTGACGGTGGACGCGCTAGACGCCGCCGGCCACTTTCTGGGCGGTTTCATCCTGCCGGGTTTTGGCTTGATGCTGAACGCGCTGGAGATGGGCACAGCGGGCTTGAAAGTACCGACCGGTGAGGTGGTGGACTTCCCGACCAACACCAGTGACGCCTTGATGAGCGGCGGCGCCAACGCCATTGCGGGCGCGATTGAGCGCCAAGTGCGCTTGCTCACCCGGCGCACGGGCATGCAGCCGATGCTGTTGATGAGTGGCGGTGCCTCCGTCAAGCTCGCGCCCAGCACCGAGATGCCTTTCGAGTTGGTGGACACCTTGATCTTTGACGGCCTGCTTCACATGCAGGCGCTGCGCTTGAAGGCCAACGGCAAGCACTGAGTTTGTGGGGTTCAGCCCTCAACAAGTTCAAACTACAAAACGTAGCGCGACAAGTCCTCGTCCTTGGCCAGCGCACCCAGGCGCGCGTCCACGGTGGCAGCGTCGATGCTCACAGTCTGGCCGCTGCGGTTGGGTGCATCAAAGCTCACTTCATCGAGCAAACGCTCCATCACGGTGGCCAGGCGGCGCGCACCAATGTTCTCGGTGCGTTCGTTCACATCAAAGGCAATCTGCGCTAGTCGGCGCACGCCATCCTTGGTAATGTCAAGCGTTACCCCTTCGGTGGCCAGCAGGGCTTGGTACTGCATGACCAAGCTGGCTTGTGTGCTGCTGAGGATGGCCTCGAAGTCGTCGACTGAGAGCGAACTGAGCTCCACACGAATGGGAAAACGGCCCTGCAATTCGGGGATCAAGTCGCTCGGCTTGGCGAGGTGAAATGCGCCCGAGGCGATGAACAGCATGTGGTCGGTTTTGACCATGCCGTGTTTGGTGTTCACAGTGGTGCCTTCTACCAGTGGCAGCAAGTCGCGCTGCACACCTTGGCGGCTCACTTCGGCGCTGCCGCCGCCGTCTGAACGCGACGTGACCTTGTCGATCTCGTCGATAAAAACGATGCCATTGCCCTCGGCGTTGGCCAGCGCAGCGGCGCGGATGTCGTCGTCGTTCACGAGCCTGCCGGCCTCTTCGTCGACCAGCAACGTCAAGGCTTCATCGATGCGCAGCTTGCGCGTTTTTTTCCTGCCTTGGCCCATTTGCGAGAACAAGCCCTTGAGCTGCTCGGCCATGTCTTCCATGCCTTGGGGCCCGAGGATCTCTAGCTGAGGTTTGGCGTCGGCCACCTCAACTTCAATTTCCTTGTCGTTCAGCAAGCCTTCGCGCAGACGTTTGCGCATCACTTGGCGCGCGGTGTTGTCGGGCACACTGGCTGCAGAAGCGTCACTGCCAAAACCCATGCTGCGTTGGTCGCGCGCACTGCTCGGGGGTGGCACAAGAATGTCCAGCACACGGTCTTCGGCCGCGTCTTCGGCCTTGGCGCGCTGCAGGCGCATCTGTTTTTCGCGCTCTTGTTTGATGGCCACGTCCACCAAGTCGCGCACGATGGTGTCCACGTCCTTGCCGACATAGCCCACCTCGGTGAACTTGGTGGCCTCCACCTTGATGAAAGGCGCGTCGGCCAGGCGTGCCAGGCGCCGCGCGATTTCGGTCTTGCCCACACCGGTGGGGCCGATCATCAGGATGTTTTTGGGTGTGATCTCGCTGCGCAGTTTTTCGTCCACGCGCTGGCGCCGCCAACGATTGCGCAAGGCGATGGCCACAGCACGCTTGGCGGCGTTTTGGCCCACGATGTGGCGGTCGAGTTCGCTGACGATTTCCTGTGGCGTCATCGCGTCTTTCAAGCGCCCTCTCCCAAGGTCAGGGTGGTGTGGTTCTGGTTGGTGTAGATGCACAGCTCGCCGGCAATTTCAAGCGAGCGTTTGACCATTTGCGACGGTGTCATGTCGGTGTGTGCCAAGAGTGCGCGTGCGGCCGCTTGCGCGTAGGCGCCGCCCGACCCGATGGAAATGATGCCGTGCTCGGGCTCCAGCACATCGCCGTTGCCGGTGATGATGAGCGAGGCCTCTTTGTCCGCCACAGCCAGCATGGCTTCCAGTCGGCGCAGAACGCGGTCGGTGCGCCAGTCCTTGGTGAGCTCGATGGCGGCGCGCACAAGTTGGCCTTGGTGCTTTTCCAGCTTGGCCTCAAAGCGCTCAAAGAGCGTGAATGCGTCGGCTGTTGCGCCAGCGAAGCCGGCCAAGACCTGATCGTGGTGCAACTTGCGCACTTTGCGCGCGGTGCTCTTGACAACGATGTTGCCCAGCGTGACTTGGCCGTCGCCGCCCAGGGCGACAAGCGGCCCGCGACGCACGCTGACGATGGTGGTGCCGTGGAAGGATTCCATAGGGTTCGATTGGGGTGGCCGCGAGTGCCGGGTTCAATGTGTGGTGGTCCTCAAAGCAGACCAGGGCACGCGCTCAGACTTTTCTGACCTGCACCTTGGCGTGTTCAGAAATCCCCATGGCGCCGAAGAACAGCGCCACCAGACGGTGCGCATCAACGAAGTGCACAGCGCGGCCTTGAGTAGCAGCGTTGAGTACCCAGTTCAACAGGTCGCCAGCAGCGATGAAGTCCACACGAATGAGCCGCGAACATGAAACGTTGATCACGGTGGCTTTGCCCAGGCGTGCTGTCAGGCCGGTGAGGGTCGTGCTGATGTCGCCCACGAGTTGGCCGCTGAGCTCGACGCTGCCGGCTTCGTCGCCGCTGCCAGCGTCGTCAAAGATGCGGGACTCCATGAAGCTGGTGGAAGCCTCAGCGGGAAGCACCGAAGGCATGCGTGAGCTGACGTTGCTGTCACTGATGTGCACGTTGCAACGCGCGGCTTCCCACGAGGGTGGTGAGACCTCATAGGTGACACAGTAATCAATGGCCGCTTCGTCAAACTGGTCCGCACGGTTGGCCAAGCGCAGCGCGTCAAGGCGCGTGAGCCAGAACACGGGGTCCGCGTCCCGGATGCCCGTGGGCGCTGCTTCACGCAGCACCAAAAAGAGCTGCTCGCCGGCCATCCAGCGCATCTCCAGCGGCTGCGCGGCCCACACACGAAACAGCGTGGACAGTTGCATCGCGGCTTCAGCGTCTACGGTCTTCAAGCCGCCCCAGTCAAAAACCCAAGGCAGCGGGGTTTGCAGGGTCTGAGCGCGCAGCCGGGTCACGGCGTCGGTGTCCAGATGCTCGGGACACATCCAGCTCACCTCACCACCAATGCGTGCACTGGAACGGGGGCGCTCTTCGGCCACCGCATCGGCCACCATTTGAGGCATGGAAAACCACTGCGGCGCGGACCACGCGAATTGCTGCGCGTAATCCATGGCCAAACTCTCAAAGCGCAGCTGCTGCCCGGTGGCGCGATACAAGTCAAACAACACCAACCATGTTTCTGCATGCTGCGAACGCAAACCACCGCCAGCAGTGAGGTGCTGCAACGCGGTCTCCGAGCCAGCAAAGTCGGCGTTGGCAAAAGCGATCACGGCTTCGTCCAGATCGGGGTCGTGCACCACCTCGCTGACTTCCACCCCCACAGCTGCGCTGATGGCACTGGCCGGTACAGCGTGTGTCAATGTGACCGGCGCCAAGGGCGGCAGGCCTGCCGCCATTTGGACGGGCGCAGAGGCGGCAGTGGCCTCGTCCAGGTCGATGTCGGGCAAGGGGGGCAGGGCGGGCAACATGCCCAAGTCTTCAACCGTGCCGTCTCGCAGTTCACCGTCTTCGGTCAATTCCAAAGGCTGATGAATGTTGCTGGGCGCACGCAGGGTACGCGGCGGCTCGACTGGCAAGACCGAACGGCGCGGGCGCGGCGGCGTGTAGCCATTCACGCCCGCCATTTGTTGTTCGATCTCGTCGATCTTGGCCTTCACGCCGTCAGGCCGCGCAATGCGGCTGTCCTGCGTGCGGGACTCTGAGTCGTCGAGCTTGGACGAACCGCCCAAAGCCGCCAACTGTTCAGGTGAGAGACCTTCGCGCCGCACTTTGCGCAGCATGTCGAATTCGCGCTTGCGCACAAAGTCATTGCGACGTTTGCGCTCGATCATGGCCTTGAGCTCAGATTTTTCAAGCTCCAGTTCGCGCCCATCTTCTGGCCGCGTGGAGAGCTCGTTCCAATCAGTCGCCGGGTTCGCAACAAAGCGAACTACGCGCTTAAAGAAACTCTCGTTGGGCTTGGGGTCAGACATGGCGCACAGGCTGCCGCAGAGGTCAATCGCCGAACATCTTTTGCTTCATCTCGCGGCGCTGTTGCGCTTCGAGTGAGAGCGTGGCGGTGGGCCGAGCCATCAAACGCGCCAAGCCGATGGGTTCACCGGTCTCGTCGCAATAGCCGTATTCGCCGCTGTCGACGCGGGTGAGCGACTGGGCAATCTTCTTCAGCAGCTTGCGTTCGCGGTCGCGGGTGCGCAACTCCAGCGCGTGTTCTTCTTCGATGGTGGCGCGATCAGCAGGGTCTGGCGTGATGGTGGTGTCTTCACGCAGGTGCTCGGTGGTTTCACCGGCGTTGGAAAGCAGGTCGTCTCTTTGTATGCGCAGCAGGGCGCGAAAAAAGTCGAGCTGCTTGTCGTTCATGTACTGATCGTCAGGCATGGCCACGAGCTCGGCCACGCTGAGTTCGCGACCGGGCTTGGTTTTCCAAGCGTTGGCCACTTTGGGGTCCACCTTGACAGTGGATTTGACAACTTCCATCGGTTCGTGTTCGGTCATCTTCATGGGCCGCGCTGGCGCAAACCGGTCCGTGAACCGATTTGTAATGGGCGCTGCCACTGGGGTGGGGGCCGAGCTAGGCCGATGCGTTTCAGACTTGCTGGTGGACTTGGCGATGGGATTCGTCTTCAGTTGGTTGGCAGTGACTGCGGGCTTGGGTGTGGGCTTGCTTGTCGGCTGGCTCATGAGCCTTGTTGTGGGTTTGGTCGCAAGTGGTGCGGCCGGTGGAGCCGACCGCTTGGCCAGCGCGCCCGCAGCCTTGGGCCGAGGCGCAGGCGTTGCAGCGAGTTTGGCGGCTGGCTTTGCTGGTGACTTTGACGTCGATTTCGCTGCGGCTTTGGCTGCGGGTTTGACCGCAGGCTTTTGTACGGTTGACTTTTTTGCCACTGACTTGTGCGCCGCGCCCGCCAGCGTCTTGCCCGGTTTGCCGGCCGGCGCTTTTGCCACCGCCTTGGGTGCCGCCTTTTTTGCTACAGGCTTGCTCACTGGAGGCTCCTTGCCGCGTGATTCACGAATTGCAGGTGCAGCACCCCATGCGCTGCTTTGGCCCATCCGCCCTTGCCGATAACGGGCAGGGGCAGCGCCCGTGCTCCCAGGGGAGCTTCAAGGCGCGCGGATTGTAGCCACGCTGTTTTGGGACGCCAATGCTGGCAATCACGGTACCAAAACACCGGCCCCCGGCGGCTTTCAGGCCAGGCATTGCTCCAGGCCCTGCAGGAACACGTCCTTGGGCAAGTCGATACCGATGAAGACCATCTTGCTCATCTTCTCTTCGCCAGCTGCCCACTTGGGGCCCAAGTCACTGCCCATCAATTGGTGTACCCCCTGAAAAATGACCTTGCGGTCGCTGCCCTTCATGTTGAGCACGCCCTTGTAGCGCAGCATCTTGGGACCATAAACCTGGACGATGGCACCCAGAAAGTCTTCCAGCTTGGCGGGGTTGAAAGCGCGTTTGTTGCGAAAGACGAAGGACTTCACGTCGTCGTCATGGGCGTGGTGATGCGGGTGGTCGCAATGTTCGTCGTGGACGTGTTCGGCGCCATCTTTTTCGCCGTGACCGTGGTCGTGACCATGATGTTCATGTCCGTGGTGGTCGTGCCCGTCGTCGGCGTTCAAAAAATCGGGGTCGATATCGAGCTTGGCGTTGAGGTTGAAGCCCTTGAGGTCAAACACTTTGGCGATGGGCACCTCACCAAAATGCACAGCCAGCTGCGGCGCGCGCGGGTTCATGTGCTTGATGCGGTGCATCAAAGCTTGCACGTCTTCGGGTGCCACCAAGTCGCTCTTGCTGATGAAGATCTGGTCTGCAAAGCCGATTTGGCGGCGCGCTTCTTGGCGTGTGTCGAGCTGCGCTTCGGCGTGTTTGGCGTCCACCAGGGTCAACACAGAGTCGAGTAAATAGGCGCCGGCGATCTCATCGTCCATGAAAAACGTTTGCGCCACCGGGCCGGGGTCGGCCAAGCCGGTGGTTTCGATCACCACGCGATCAAAGTCGAGTTCGCCCTTTCGTTTTTTCTCGGCCAGATCGGCCAAGGTTGAGCGCAGGTCTTCACGGATGGTGCAACACACACAGCCGTTATTCATCTGGATGATTTGCTCATTGCGCTCCGAGACCAGGATCTCGTTGTCGATGTTTTCTTCACCAAACTCGTTTTCGATGACGGCGATTTTTTGCCCGTGCGCTTCGCTGAGCACGCGCTTTAACAAGGTGGTCTTGCCGCTGCCTAGAAAGCCGGTGAGGATGGTGGCGGGTATGAGTGTCATGGTGTGCAAAGTCTCGAAGTAGCGCGCTCAAGTGGGGGTAGAGCGCGGGTTTGCAAGCTCTCGCAGCCTGGGCTGAAGGGCACTTGGATTGTCGTGCTGGCTGTATTCTCCCCGTTCGCCCACCACCGCTGCCGCTCTTGTCAGAACCTGCCCCTCCAACTGCTGCCCTGCCTGCTGGCTTGTCGGCACCTTCTCCTCTCCCAGCGCGCGCTCTGCGCGTGGAGCCAGTTGCCGACAAGGCGGAACGTCGCAGCCTTTTTGAGCGTTTCGCCTTGTTCATGTCGCCAGGGCTGGACAGCAAGGCCGAGCTCATCAAGACCCTGGCCGAGGCCGAGCACCGCGAGCTGATTGAGCCCGATTCGCGTCGGATGTTGGAGGGCGTTTTGCGCATGGCTGACATGACGGCGGG
>JAYVRO010000134.1:0-7082 GCA_043776165.1 Rubrivivax sp.
GAAGAACGGCAGCATCTTCTTCACCATCTTCCAAACCTTCATGAGCGGGGCGCCAGTGGATGGCAAGCCCGCGCCGTACTTCGGCGAGTACCCGGCCGATTTCTTCGACTTCATCGTCATCGACGAGTGCCACCGCGGCGGTGCCAATGACGAAGGCAGCTGGCGCGCCATCCTCGACTACTTTGCGCCGGCCGTGCAGTTGGGGCTGACGGCCACGCCCAAGCGCACGATCAATGCCGACACCTACAGCTACTTTGGTGAGCCGGTGTTCGTGTACTCGCTCAAGCAAGGCATCAACGACGGTTTCCTGACGCCGTTCAAGGTGAGGCAGATTGCGACCACGCTGGACGAGTACGTCTACGTGCCCGACGACGTGGTGGTGGCCGGCACCGTCGATGCCGCCAAGCGCTACGAAGAAAGGGACTTCAACAAGATCATCGAGATCAAGGAGCGCGAGGCCTATCGCGTGAAGCTGCTGATGGGCATGATTGATCAGCGCGAGAAGACCTTGGTGTTTTGCGCCACCCAGGCCCATGCGCTGGCCGTGCGTGACCTGATCAACCAGGCCAAGACCAGCGCCGATCCGAACTACTGCGTGCGCGTGACGGCCAACGACGGCGCCCTGGGGGACCAGGCGCTGCGTGCGTTCCAGGACAACGAGAAGACGATCCCCACGGTACTGACCACGTCGCAGAAGTTATCGACGGGGGTGGACGCACGCAACGTGCGCAACATCGTGCTGCTGCGCTCAATCAACTCGATGATCGAGTTCAAGCAGATCATCGGGCGCGGCACACGGCTGTACGACGGCAAGGACCACTTCACGATCTTTGACTTTGTGAAGGCGCATCACCTGTTCAGCGACCCGGAGTGGGACGGCGAGCCGCTCGACCCTGAGCCGCCCGTGCCGCGCCCACCGCCGCCGTTGCCCCCAGGGCCTGTGCCGCCCACGCCACCCCCGCCGCCGCCCAGGCCAGAGCGCATCGTCGTCAAGCTGGCCGACGGCAAGGCGCGCGTCATCCAGCACATGACCGCGACCACGTTTTGGAGCGCCGACGGCAAGCCCATGTCGGCAGCACAGTTCCTGGAAAGTCTGTTCGGAGTGTTGCCTGAGTTCTTCAAGGACGAAGACGAGCTTCGTCGCCTGTGGAGTGATCCGGCCACGCGCAAGCGCCTGCTCGCTGGCCTGGCCGACAAGGGCTTCGGGCGTGAGCCGCTGGGCGAGATGCAAAAGGCAGTGGAAGCAGCCGACTGCGACCTCTTCGATTTGCTGGCCTACGTGGCTTTTGCGTCCGCAACGCTGACGCGCGAGCAGCGTGCGGATGCAGCGCGTGCGGCAACAGTGACGGAGTTCACCGACAAGCAGCGCGCCTTTGTTGACTTCGTGCTGGCGCAGTACGTGAAGCAGGGCGTCGACGAGCTGGACAGCGAGAAGCTGGCGCCGCTGCTGAAGCTGAAGTACGGCGCCGCGCTTGCCGACGCGTTCGAACAGCTAGGGCGGCCAGACCAGGTTCGTGGGGTGTTCGTGGGTTTCCAGCGGCACCTGTATGAGCGACGCGCGGCGGTCAAGCGGCCACCCGAGCCCGTCAGATGAGCTCCCGAACGCGCAGCCGCAACGCTGGCAGCACGTCGTGCTCAAACCACGGGTTGTTGCGCAACCAGCGTTGGTTGCGCGGGCTGGGGTGCGGTATGGGCAATAGATGCGGCCAGCGTGTTGGCCAGGCGGCCACGGCGTCGGTCACGCTCAGTGCTCTTTCTCGGGCAGGTGCCAAGCCTGAGCGTAGCTGCCGATCACCGAGGTGAGGTGCAGGCGCGGCAGCGAGGCCAGCAGCTTGTCTCGCCAGGCTGGCGCACATTCAGGGCGCGGCGGCAGGTCACCACCTGCGCCGGTGCCAGGAAAGCACAGTCCCATGGGCAGGATGGCCACGCGCGTGGGGTCGTAGAACACGGCTGCGTCAATGCCCATCCAGGCACGCAAGCGCTCGCCGCTCGCGTCACTGAAGGGCACACCACTGTCGTGGGCCTTGCGCCCGGGGGCCTGGCCGGCGATGAGGATCGTGGCGCGCGGGTCGAGTTGAAGAATCGGGCGCGGTGCCAGCGGCAACTGCCCGGCGCCCAAGGTGCAGGCACGCACATCGCGCAGCAGCTTGATCACCTTGCGCGCGGGTGGCAGCGCTGCGGCGGATGGGTTGCTGGCGTTCACGGCACAGTTTTCAGGGTGGCAGTCACGTTCATCGCAAGAGCACACAGCGTGTTAGGCGAGCAAGAGCTGGCAAACCGGTTCAAACCAACCTTCATCAATCGTTAGCAAATGGGACTCATCATGACCATGGCCGTACGCAGCACCTGCAACTACACCGGCAACTACATGGAGGCCATTGGCGACAGCGCCAATGACGTGTTTGTGGCGACCTCGGAGTATGGAATTCGCTACACCGACTTCGGTGTGCAGTACATCGGCGAGCTCTCGTGGGTCATCGACGGAGGCGCCGCCAATGACACGCTGTTCGGCCTGGACGGCGCCGACATTTTGCGCGGCGACGACGGCGACGACGGCAACGACGAGTTGTGGGGCGACGTCCAGGGTTCGTTCCAGCGCAATGAGGCTGGGAACGACACACTGGTGGGCGGTGCCGGCGCTGACAAGATGCACGGCGGCAATGGAAGCGACGTGTACTACGTGGACAACGCGGGTGACGTGGTGGACGAGTCAGGTCAACACTTTGTGCCTCATCCGTATGACAACGGTGGCACTTGGTTCGACGGCTGCACCGGCATCGACACCTCCAAGTTCAACGCCACCAGTGAGTCCGCCACCATAGCCTTCGACGTGATCCAAGACTTTGTCAAAGGCGCGGACAAGATTGACCTCTCGACCATCGACGCCAACAGCCTGATGGTCGGCAACCAAGCCTTCAACTTCAACGCCGCCAAGCCGTTCTTTACTTCGGCCGGTGATCTGTGGGTGGAGCAGGGCCGTGGTTTCAGCTCGGTGTACGTGGACGTGAACGGCGACGGCAATGCCGACATGCGCATCGACGGGATGGGCACGATGACCTTGACGGCAGCAGACTTCTCGCTGTGATCTGGATGCGCCCAAGGTCTCAGGAAAATCCTGGGGCCTTGGGCTTGTTCGGCGTGGGCCCCATCGATGCAAATGCAGACTTGGCCCCACGCCGTTCAGTAGCCACAATGCGTCAAGTAGGTAGTGCGCTATCACCCGCAGCGCATAGGGATCTGAATAATCAACGCCGACTTATCTATTGAGGATTCTCGGCATGACTACGCAAGCCTTCATCACACGCGCCGCCTGGCTGGCTGCAATGCTGCTCACAGCCCACACACCGGCCAGCGCCAACCGCGCTTTGGCGACCCAACACGGCTGCTTTGGCTGCCACGCTGTGGCGGCCCAGCTGGTCGGCCCCTCGTATGCAAGCGTTGCGGCCAAGTACAGCAAGGACGACACACTGACGCTGGCGCAGTCGATTCGCAGCGGCGGCGCAGGCAAGTGGGGCGAGGTGGCCATGCCGCCACAAAAGCTGTCACAAGCCGAGGCCAAACGCCTGGCGGCGTGGATCCTCAACGGCGCCAAGTGAGTGGCGGGTTTCCCCTGTAAGTAGCCCAGTAAAACCTGCGCGCCGGGTGCAGGTGCCACACTCGTTGGTGGAGCGTGCCACAGAAGAGCCCGCACCACGACTGCAAGGCAGCGCCCAACACAGCGCTTCACAGGAGAAAACAAATGCGAGTCATCCCCATCCAAACCTCGGCGCTTGCCGCAGGCAGCGATTGCAACGACGAAGACGGCCGAGTGCCCAAGCTCGATCTGCCGCTGGCCCGACGTGAATTCCTCAAAGGCTCGGGCATCTTGATGGGAACGATCGCCACCGGCACTGTGCTGGCCACGCTGGCGCCTTCGCCCGTGTGGGCGCTAGAGCTCAAGGCACTGAGCAAGAGCGACGGTCAAACGCTGATGGCCATGGGCCGGGTGCTCTACCCAAGCAAGAAGCTGCCAGACGCCGTGTATGCGCTGTTGGCAAAAGACTTGGACGGCAAGGCCGACGCCACCGCGATGTTGAAAAAGGGCATCGCCGAGCTTGACAACGCCGCAGGCGGCAGCTTCGTGAAGGCCACGGTGGCCAAGCGCAAGGCGGCTGTCAAGGCGGCCGAAGGCACGCCGTTTTTCGGCGCTGTACGTGGCCAATGCATTACCTCGCTGTACGACAACGACATGGCCTACGCGGCGCTGGGCTATCCAGGCTCGGCGTGGGAAAAGGGTGGCTACATCACACGCGGGTTCCAAGACCTCAAGTGGTTGCCAGCGCCTTCAAAAGAAGCCAGCCCGCCGCCCTTCATGGGCTGACTGCGCCAGCTTACAGACGCTCATTCCGCGCGCACACCAGTGCACACCAGCACACGCCAGCACACGCCAGGCAGGAGACAACCCCATGGCCAAGTTTGATTTCAGTGACGACTCAGTCGTCGTCATCATCGGTTCAGGCGCCGGTGGTGGCACGCTCGCCAACGAGCTGTGCCAAAGAGGCATCAAGGTCGTTGTGCTCGAGGCTGGCTCGTTGCAGTCCAGCGCCAGCTTCATCAACGACGAGTGGAAGTCTTTCAGTCAACTCGCATGGCTCGACCCGCGCACGACCTCGGGCAGCTGGCGTGTTGCCAAAGACTTTTCCGGCCTGCCGGCATGGATCTGCAAAACCGTGGGCGGCACCACCACGCACTGGGCCGGCGCTTCGCTGCGTCTAGAAGAGCACGAGTTCAAGGCGAAAACAACTTACGGGGAAATCAAGGGCGCCAACTTGATGGACTGGCCCGTGACGCTGAAGGAGCTCGAGCCTTGGTATGACAAGGCCGAAGACAAGATGGGGGTCACACGCACGCACGGCATCCCTGGCTTGCCGGGCAACAACAACTACAAAGTGCTGCACGCCGGCGCCAAGAAGTTGGGCTACAAAGACGTACACACCGGCAACATGGCCATCAACAGCCAGCCGCGCGACGGTCGTGGGCGCTGCATGCAATTGGGCTTTTGTTTCCAGGGCTGCAAGAGCGGCGCGAAGTGGAGCACGCTGTACACCGAGCTGCCCAAGGCCGAGAAGACGGGCAACATGGAACTGCGCCCCGACTCTCACGTCACCCGCATAGAGCACGACGACGCAGGCAAGGTCAACGCGGTTGTCTACTTCGACAAGGCTGGTAAAGAGCAGCGCCAAAAAGCACGTGTGGTTTGTGTCGCTGGCAACTCCATCGAAACACCGCGCTTGCTGCTGCTGTCGGCCTCGAACAAGTTCAAGGACGGGTTGGCCAACAGCTCGGGCCAGGTGGGCCGAAACTACATGCGCCACATGACCGGATCGGTCTACGCTGTTTTCAAACAACCTGTTCACATGTACCGCGGCACGACCATGGCCGGCATCATTCGCGACGAAGCGCGCCACGACACCAAGCGCGGTTTTGCTGGCGGTTACGAGATGGAAACCTTGGCGCTCGGCCTGCCTTTCATGGCGGCTTTTCTTGACCCGGGCAGTTGGGGTGACGACTTCGGCTGGTGGATGGATCACTACACCCACACGGCTGGCATGTGGCTGGTAGGTGAAGACATGCCGCGCGAGAGCAACCGCATCACGCTCAACGACAAAGTCAAAGACAAGTGGGGCAATGCGGCGCCCAACATTCACTTCGACGATCACGACAACGACATCGCCATGCGCGAACACGCCTTCAAGCAAGGCCAGCGCGTGTACGAAGCAGCCGGTGCGATCAGGACCTTTCGCACTCCACCCTACCCGAGCACGCACAACCTGGGCACCTGCCGCATGGGGGCTTCAGCCAAAGACAGCGTGTGCAACGGCTTTGGCCAGACACACGACGTGGCGAACCTGTTCATCAGCGACGGCAGCCAGTTCACCACGGGCGGGGCTGAGAATCCGACATTGACCATCGTGACGCTGGCCATCCGGCAAGCGGATCACATTGCCAAACAAATGACAGCGCGCGCAATCTAAAACAGCAGACGTTGCGGGAGACACCAGGTGTGTGAGTTCTTCGTCAAAGCCGACCCTATCCTGTACGAGCAGCGCTCGCGCACGATTCGTATGCATGGTGCTTTAACCAGCATTCGGCTTGAAAACCTGATCTGGGACACCCTGGCTGAAATAGCCGAAGAAGAGGGTTGCACCACCAATGCGTTGGTGGCGCAATTGCACGATGAAATCATGGCGCATCGCGGTGAAGTGCCCAACTTTGCGTCCTTCCTGCGCGTGACGTGCATGCGCTACATGCGAAGACGCTTGAT
Source organism: Rubrivivax sp. (assembly GCA_043776165.1). Classification (GTDB taxonomy): domain Bacteria; phylum Pseudomonadota; class Gammaproteobacteria; order Burkholderiales; family Burkholderiaceae_C; genus Rubrivivax. The sequence continues at coordinate 6,305 of JAYVRO010000134.1, forward strand.
CGACAACGAACGTGCGCAAGACGAACTGCCGGCCGCCAACAAATCGGTGCGCCTTTTCTCTTCCGTCACTCCCCGCAGCGCATGAGCTTCCAAACTGAAACTTACCCTGGCGTATGCGCAGCGCCCAGCGCGGCATCGCGTGGCTTTGTGTTGAACCACAGCATGCTGCGCGTGAAAGACCCGGCCGTGTCGCTGGACTTCTACACCCGTGTGTTCGGCATGCGTGTGCTGCGCAAGCTCGATTTTCCCGAGATGAAGTTTTCACTTTATTTTTTGCACCGCGCGCAAGACAGTGAACCGGTGCCCGAAGACATTGGCCAGCGCACGGCTTGGACTTTTGCGCAACGTGGCATCTTGGAGCTCACGCACAACTGGGGCACGGAGGCTGATGCAGCGTTTCAATATCACGACGGCAATGCCCAGCCCCAAGGCTTTGGACACATCTGCTTTTCGGTGCCCGACCTCGACACCGCAGTGGCCTGGTTCGACCAGAACGCAGTGACCTACGTCAAGCGGCCTGAGCAAGGCAAGATGAAAGACGTGGCTTTCATCAAAGACCCCGACGGTTACTGGATCGAGATCGTCGAGCCAGGCCGTTTGGCGAATCTGGGACGCTGAACCAAGAGCGCATTGCGAGCCCGCTGTCGGCTCGGGTTCGCAGATTCAATCTGGGGCGCCAGGCAACGCAGGCTACGCAGACAAAGGGTACAAGCCGCGCGTCTGTGCCATCACACGGGCCAAGCCCAACAGTGCGTCTATGTTGGGCGTGGCCAGCCCC
>JAYVRO010000135.1:0-7069 GCA_043776165.1 Rubrivivax sp.
TACATCGGCGGCAACTGCACCGTGAGCTGCATGCTGATGGGCCTGGGTGCGCTCTTCAAGGCCGACCTGGTGGAATGGATGACGGCCATCACATACCAAGCGGCCAGTGGAGGAGGCGCGCAGCACATGCGTGAGTTGCTGACGCAATATGGCACCTTGAACGAGGCCGTTCGGCCCTTGCTTGATAACCCCGCCAGCGCCATTCTTGACATCGACCGCCAGGTGGCCGCCACCCAACGTAGTTTGTCAAAGGAAGCCACCGCCAACTTCGGCGTGCCTTTGGGTGGCAGCTTGATCCCCTGGATTGATGCTGACCGCGGCGACGGCACCAGCCTTGAAGAGTGGAAGGGCGGCGCCGAAACCAACAAGATCTTGGGCCGTGGGCCTGGATTTGGTACCGCTGCTACGCCCATCGATTCGCTTTGTGTTCGTGTGGGCGCCATGCGCTGCCACAGCCAAGCGCTGACCATCAAGCTGCGCAAAGACGTGCCGCTGGCCGACATTGAGCAGTTGATCAGCAACGACAACGCCTGGGTTCGCCTCGTTCCCAATACGCGCGAAGCCACTGTGAAGGGCCTCACGCCCGTGGCTGTGACGGGCACCATGGACATCGCCGTGGGTCGTGTGCGCAAGCTCGCGCTGGGCAACGATTACTTGGGTGCGTTCACCATCGGCGACCAATTGTTGTGGGGTGCGGCTGAACCGCTGCGGCGCATGTTGCGCATCATTTTGGAGAAGTGAAGCGTGTCTTGTGCAAGGCCCCTCGGCGGTTTGCGCGCGTTGTTGATGGGCCACACGCCAGCGCGGTGGCGGAAACATTCCATTACGACAGGGAACATCAGCTAAAGCGTGAGCTTGTCAGCCTATATGCTTGATGCTATTGTGATTTTTTCGGCCCGGGAGGTTTTGCGCCTTGGCTGATGTTGACCCGGGGGTTGACCCCGCGGTTGACCCGGGGTTGGCCCGGGGAGGGCCCTTGTGGCGGTGTCCCATGGTGGGGCCCGCGCATCGTTTTTGGGAGACGCCTTGAAGCATCGCACGATCAACGCTAGGCGCTTTGCGCTGACGGGGGTGGCCTTGGCCACCAGTTGTTTGCTGAGCCTGCCAGCGCAGGCCCTGGGCCTGGGGCGGCTCAATGTGCAGTCGGTCCTGGGCGAAACGCTCAAGGCCGAGATCGATGTCAACAGCATCACTGCCGACGAGGCAAGCTCTTTGCGATTGCGTGTCGCCACGCCAGACGCCTACCGTGCTGCGGGCGTTGAATACAACGCCGTGCTGACCACCGCACAAGTGGTGCTGGAGCGCCGCGCCGATGGTCGCCCCTACTTGCGCGTCACCAGTTCTGGCGCCGTACTGGAGCCGTTTGTTGACGTCATCGTCGAAGCCACCTGGACCTCGGGTCGTTTGGTGCGCGAATACACGATGTTGTTTGACCCGCCGACCACGCGCGTGGCGGCTGCGCCTGCGGCAACCACCTCGCCGGTGGTGACACCTGCGCCGGTATCGGCACCCCCGCTTGCACCGGCTGCACAGGCTGCGCCAGCCGTCGCAGCGGCGCCCGCGCCGCGCGTTGCCTCACCAACGTCGGCAGCCCCATCGCAGCGCACATCAGACGCACCCCGCGCAGTGGCCGCTTCGCCTGCAACCCAGGGCAATGGAGCAGTTGACGAATACCGTGTGCGTCGAGGCGATTCACTCAGCGCCGTGGCTGCGCGAACGCAACGCCAGGGTGTGTCGCTTGACCAAATGTTGGTTTCGCTGTTCCGTGGCAACCCCGACGCATTCATCAGCGACAACATGAACCGGCTCAAGGCCGGTGCGGTGCTCAGCGTGCCCGGGGCGGACGCCGTCAAGAAGATCACAGCGGCCGAGGCCCGTGAAGTCATTCAAGCGCAAAGTGCTGACTTCTCAGCCTACCGCCAACGCCTGGCTTCGGGGGCCGTGGTGGCGGCCGAACCCGGGGCTGCGCGCGCTGCCACAGGCACCGTGCAGACCAAGGTCGACGACCGCAAACAAGCGGCCAATACAACGCCCGACAAGCTCAAGCTCTCTCAGGGCGCGTTAAAGGCATCAGCGCCAGAAGCCAAGTTGTCGAAAGACGCAGAACGCAAAGACGCGGCCGCTCGATTGGCCGAGCTGGCACGCAATGTCGATGATCTGAAGCGCTTGCAACAAGGCACCTCGGCCGCGTCGGCTCCGGCCAAGGCCAACATGGGCACGCCGCCAGCGCCAGCGCCAACGGCGGCCACAGTGCCCGCAGTGACGGTGCCTTCTGTCGTTGCGGCTGTGGCCACGGCGCCAGCGGCGCCAGCGCCTGCTGCACCCGCGCCGCCCACAACATCTTCAACCCCGCCGCCCGTTGTCGCTGTCGCCCCGGCGGTTGCGCCAACGGTTGCGCCAACGGTTGCGCCGGTGCTACCCCCTGTGCCCGCGGTGGCCGCTGTCACCGCAGCCTCCATGCCGAACGCAGCGGCCCCGGTTGCTGGCGCGGCGGCCAGTGCGCCTGTGGTAGTCAATGCCACGCCGCCCGGTGCAGTTGCTGACGAACCGAGTTTCATGAGTGCCCTGCTCGACAACCCCATGCTGCCCTGGGGTGCTGGCGGATTGGTCGCCTTGTTGGCGGGCCTGGGTCTGTACCGCATGCGCGAGAAAATGCGCAAACGCGAGAGCGAAACCTCGTTCCTTGAGAGTCGGCTGCAGCCCGATTCTTTCTTCGGCCAAAGCGGTGGCCAACGAGTGGATACCAAGGACGCTGGTGCCACCGGCGCAGCGTCTTCCATGAGTTATTCGCTGAGTCAACTGGACGCCATTGGCGACGTTGACCCCGTGGCCGAGGCCGATGTCTACCTGGCTTATGGCCGTGACTTGCAGGCCGAAGAAATACTCAAAGAGGCGATGCGCGCCAATCCCGACCGCTTGGCCATCCGCACCAAGCTCTTGGAGGTCTACGCCAAGCTCTTGGAGGTCTACGCCAAGCGCCGGGACACCAAAGGCTTTGAGTTGCTGGCAACACAACTGCACTCCACCACAAGGGGCGAAGGCGAAGACTGGGCCAAGGTACAAGCGATGGGCTTGGAGATCGACCCACAACATCCGCTGTACGCGCCCGGCGGCTCGCCCGACGCGGTGTTTGGCGACGATGGTGACGCTGTCGAGGTGCTCAATGCGCCCACCGTTCCACACACCGCCAAGCCCACGCCGGAAGCCTTTGTGCCGGCGGCTGACGTGGCCACTCTTGATGGCGGCTTGGACCTCGACCTGGACTTGGAGAACCATGGCGAAGCGACCATGCCCATTTCCGTGCCATCGATCACCGAGACCACGCAAGCGCTGCAAACCGGGGCGGCTTTCAGTCTCGACGATGCGGGCTCGTATGACAGCACGGTGTCGCTGCGTGGGAAGAAGGACGCGGCGCCAGCGGTCAGCGACTTGTCGCTGGACTTTGACCTGGGCGACCTGGGCGATCCCCACCCGAGCGCCGCGGCGCCGCAGGCGTCAAGACAAGCGCCCAGCGGCCCGTCGACCGCCACCCACGGACCTGACTCTTTGATGGGCGACGAGTTCGGTGAATTCACCATGCCCAGCGCCGTTTCACTCGAGAACATGGACGCAGGCGACCCCCTGGCGCGCAAGCTCGAACTGGCCGAAGAGTTCCGCCAGATCGGCGACACCGAAGGTGCGCGCGACCTGCTCGAAGAAGTGCTGGCCAAGGCCGATGGCGCGCTCAAGGCCAAGGCCCAGGGCATGCTCGCTGGCCTGGGCTGACACCGCAAAAAGGGCGCCCCAGTGCAGCGCTTGGCGCTGGGTGTCAGCTATCGCGGCGCTGCCTATCACGGCTGGCAGTCACAGCTCGATGGCCAAACGGTGCAAGATGCACTGGAGCTGGCGCTCTCGAAGTTTGCTGACCAGCCTGTGCGCACCGTTTGTGCGGGGCGCACGGACTCCGGTGTGCACGCGCTGAACCAGGTTGTGCACATCGACACCGCGCTGGAGCGCGACAACTTCTCGTGGGTCCGCGGCAGCAACCGCTACCTGCCCAGTGACGTGGCGGTGCAATGGTGCCAGCCGACTGCGCCGCACTTTCATGCGCGCTACAGCGCACGTGGCAGGCGTTATCGTTTTGTGCTGCTGGAGTCGCCAGTGCGTCCAGCACTTGAGCACGGCGTGTGTGGCTGGGTGTTCCGGTCGTTGGATGGTGACGCCATGCGCCAAGCTGCTGCGCAACTCATCGGTACGCATGACTTCAGCTCTTTTCGCGCCGCCGACTGCCAAGCAACAAGCCCGGTAAAGACCTTGCGGCGCCTGACCGTCAGCAAGCGCGGCGCCTACTGGTGTTTCGAGTTTGACGCGAGCGCCTTTTTGCACCACATGGTGCGCAATGTCATCGGTTGTCTTGTGGCCGTCGGATCAGGGCGCCAAACCAGCGCCTGGATGGGCGACGTCCTGGCCGCACGCAGCCGCGAGGTCGCGGCGCCCACATTTCCGCCAGAAGGCCTCTATTTTCTGGGCCCGTACTACGATGCTGAGCACAGCATTCCTGCCCAGGTTGCTGCCATGGACTGGTTGCCTTGAACGCCCAGGGAACATCGCCCGGACCACCCGCATCAACATCCGACATGAGCCGAACTCGCATCAAGATTTGTGGCCTCACCCAAGAGGCCGACGTTGACGCTGCAGTGCACGCGGGCGCCGACGCCATCGGTTTTGTGCTGTTTGAAAAAAGTGCGCGTCATGTCAAACTGCAACGCGCTTGTGCGCTGGCCAAACAGCTGCCACCTTTTGTTACGCCGGTGCTGCTTTTTGTCAACGCCAGCGCTGCTGACATCCACGAGGCGACCCAAGCCATACCGCAAGCCTTGCTGCAATTCCATGGCGACGAAACGCCGGCCGCCTGCGACGCTGCCCGTCACGCGTATCTGCGCGTCGCGCGCATGGCGCCGGGTTTCGATTTGCTAGACTTTGCTTCCCGCTTTCCCAATGCACAGGCCCTTTTGCTTGATGCCCACGTTGATGGTTATGGCGGCAGTGGAAAGGTTTTCGATTGGTCTCAGATTCCTCAAGGCGTGCCCCTTCCGGTCGTTTTGTCTGGTGGGTTAAGTGCAGCCAACGTGATCGATGGCGTGACGCGCGTACGGCCTTGGGCCGTTGACGTCAGTTCTGGCGTTGAATCGAGCAAAGGCATCAAAGATGCCACGCTGATGCGCCAGTTTTGCCAGGCAGTGAGACAAGCCGACGCGCTGCTCGCTGCAGGGCCTTGAGATCGCTTGAGATCGAGACCACCATGCTGAACTACCAACAACCGGATGCCCGCGGGCACTTCGGGCCTTACGGCGGTACTTTCGTCGCCGAGACCCTGACGCACGCGCTGAACGAGCTGCAAGCGGCCTACGCGCACTACAGCGTAGACGCCGAATTCCAGCGCGAATTTGCCTACGAACTGGCGCATTTTGTGGGCCGCCCCAGCCCGATTTATCACGCCGCACGTACCAGCCGAGAACTGGGCGGCGCGCAGATTTATTTGAAGCGCGAAGACTTGAACCACACCGGCGCGCACAAGGTCAACAACACCATCGGTCAGGCGCTCTTGGCCAAACGCATGGGCAAGCCGCGGGTGATTGCCGAAACCGGCGCAGGCCAACACGGCGTGGCCACCGCCACCATCTGCGCGCGCTACGGCATGGAATGCGTGGTCTACATGGGCAGCGAAGACATCAAGCGCCAAAGTCCCAACGTCTACCGAATGCACTTGCTCGGCGCCAAAGTGGTGCCAGTGGAATCGGGCAGCAAGACGCTGAAAGACGCGCTCAATGAAGCACTGCGCGACTGGGTCACCAACGTCGAGAACACCTTTTACATCATCGGCACCGTGGCTGGCCCGCATCCTTACCCGACCATGGTGCGCGACTTTCAAAAAGTCATCGGTGAAGAGTGCCTCGTGCAAATGCCCGCCATGGCGGGGCGCCAGCCCGACGCCGTGATCGCCTGCGTGGGTGGTGGCAGCAACGCCATGGGTTTGTTCTATCCCTACATCGGCCTCGAGGGCACACGTCTCATTGGCGTTGAAGCGGCGGGCTTGGGACTGCACACAGGCAAACATGCTGCGTCGATCTCGGCGGGATCGCCCGGCGTGCTGCACGGCAACCGCACCTATTTGCTGCAAGACGACAACGGCCAGATCACCGAAACCCATTCGGTATCGGCCGGGCTGGACTACCCCGGCGTGGGCCCAGAACACGCGTACCTGCACGACATTGGCCGCGCCGAATATGTCTCCGTCACGGATGATGAAGCGTTGGCCGCCTTCCACCGTTTATGTCTGTGCGAAGGCATCATCCCCGCGCTCGAATCCAGCCACGCTGTGGCCTACGCCATGAAGCTGGCGGCGACCATGAAGCCCGAGCAATCGCTGCTGGTCAACCTCTCGGGGCGCGGCGATAAAGACATCGGCACCGTCGCTGATTTGTCGGGTGCAGAGTTTTTCTGCCGACCATCCTGCCAAGGTCAAAAGTTAAAAGGCGGTGACTCGGGCAAGGCGGCTGAGCAAAACATCCAGGTGCGCGCATGAGCCGCATTCAAGCCGTGCTGGCCGCACTGCAAGCCCAAGGCCGCAAGGCGCTCATTCCTTACATCACCACGGGCGAGCCGCATGCCGACAGCACGCCTGACATCATGCAAGCGCTGGCCGAAGGCGGTGCTGACATCATCGAGCTGGGGGTGCCGTTCTCTGACCCCATGGCTGATGGCCCGGTGATCCAAAAGGCCAGTGAACGTGCGCTCGCGCGCGGGATCGGTTTGACCCAAGTGCTGGGAGCGGTGCGCCAGTTTCGACGGGGCAATAACACCACGCCTGTGGTGCTGATGGGTTACGCCAACCCCATTGAGCGCTATGACCAACGCCAAGGTGCAGGCGCTTTCGTTCTGGCCGCCAAAGAGGCCGGTGTTGATGGCGTGCTGGTGGTGGACTACCCGCCCGAAGAGTGCGAAACCTTCGCCGCGCAGATCAAGGCCGCAGGGCTGGACCTCATTTTCTTGCTGGCCCCCACGTCCACCGAGCAGCGCATGAAAGACG
>JAYVRO010000136.1:0-2184 GCA_043776165.1 Rubrivivax sp.
AGCCATGAATCTGAATACTCTCGGCACGCTCAGCAAGGTCCCCACCCCTGCCGCCTTGTTGGACGCCACACGTTTGCAGCGCAACATCAATGCCTTGCAGGCACGCATCACGGGCCTCGGCGCGCGTCTGCGCCCCCACGTCAAAACCACCAAATGTGTTGACGTGGCGCGCAGGCAAGTGGCGGCCGGCGCGGTGGGCATCGCGGTGTCCACACTCAAAGAAGCTGAGCAGTTTTTTGCCGCTGATTTTGACGACATCTTGTACGCCGTGTGCATCGCACCCAGCAAGCTGGGCACGGCGCTGGCCCTGGTGCGACGCGGCTGCCAGCTCACGTTGTTGGTGGATTCATTCAGCGCCGCCACGGCCGTGGTGGAGGCAGGCAAGCAAGCCGGGCTGAGCCTTCGCGTGATGATCGAGATCGACTGCGACGGCCACCGAGCAGGCGTCAAACCCGACGATGACCTGCTGCTGGCCATCGGCCGGGTTTTGCATGAAGGCGGTGCGCACCTAGTGGGTGTGATGACCCACGCCGGCGAGTCGTACTCAGAAAACACGCCCGAAGGCCTGCGCCGCATTGCCGAGCAAGAGCGCAGCTGCTGCGTGCGCGCGGCGCAGCGCCTGCGCGACGCTGGCTTGCCTTGCGCCGAGGTGAGCGTGGGTTCCACGCCCACGGCACTGTCGGCCGTGTCACTGGATGGTGTGAACGAAGTGCGCGCCGGTGTCTACGCTTTTCAAGACTTGGTCATGTGTAACGTTGGCGTGGCCACGCTAAACGACATGGCCTTGTCAGTGCTGACCACTGTGATCGGCCATCAATTGGAAAAAGGCTGGGTCATGGTGGACGCTGGCTGGATGGCCATGAGCCGCGACCGGGGCACCCAAGCGCAGGCCGTGGACCATGGCTACGGCGCCATCTGCAAGGTTTCAGGTGAGTTGCTACCTGACTGGTGGATGGGCAGCGCCAACCAAGAGCACGGCATCGTGTCGCTCCGTGACGGTGCCGTGTGCGCCGATGTGGTTACGCGCTTCCCCGTCGGCACGCTTCTGCGCATCCTGCCCAACCATGCCTGCGCCACGGCCGCGCAGTTCGCTGCCTACACGGTGTTGTTGGAAGACGGCACGGTGCAGGAATGGGGGCGGTTTGGCGGGTGGTGACGCACTCGTGGCGCCATCGGATCAAGCAGCCGCTTCCAGCCCGCTCTCAAAGTGCGCCTTCATCAGCCGCGCCGCCAGGGCACTGTTCTTGCCCTCAATGGCCGTCATCAAAGCACGGTGTTCGGCCAATGAATCGGCCAAGCGCCCTTGTTTGAAGAGCGAGTGGTGGCGGTTTAACTTCATCACCTTACGCAAGTCGGCCACGATCTGCGTGCGCCAGCGGTTGCCAGCAATGTCCAGCAACAAAAGGTGAAAGCGCTCGTTGGTGATGAAGAAGGCGTCACGTTGGCGGGCTTGTTTTTCTAGCTGGTCGTGCAGTGCGCGCAGTTGCTCGCGTTGTGCCGCGGTGGCGCTTTTGGCCACCACGGCGGCGGCGTCGCTCTCTAGCAGCGCCAACAGGTGATAGACCTGGGCCACGTCGTCGCGCGACATCTCGGTAACGTAAGCGCCGCGCCGCACCTTCATGGTCACCAGGCCTTCCACGGCCAGCACCTTGAGCGCTTCGCGGATGGGCGTGCGGCTGATGCCGTAGTCAGCGCTCAGTTTTTGTTCGTCAATCCAGCTGCCGGGTTCAAGTTCACGCGCAAAAATTTGCTGGCGCAGCCGTTCGGCCACGTCTTGGTACAGCGCACGCGGCGACAGGCTGCGGCTGCTGGCCAGGGTTGATGAAGGAGCTGGGCTTGGCACAGGTTGCGGCGCTTGAAGTGTTTTGGGCGGGCGGGCAAATCCGGTGGTTGGGTGGCGCTTGTGCCGATCAAGCGCCCTGTCAGCGTGGTGTCGGTTTCGAATTCATAATTATGCATAATCTTTTCTGCAGATCCCTTTCTGCAGATCCCTTTCTGCAAACCCTTTCTGCACCCAGCGCTGCACCTGTGCGCGCCCAGGAGACAAGCGATGAACCCAACACACCAGGCCGCTGCGGAATTCCCTTCCGTGAGCCTTGAGCAATGGTCCAAAGCCGCAGCCAAGTCCGCACCGGGTGGTGACTTGTCGGCCTTGAACTGGACGACCCCCGAGGGCATCAACGT
>JAYVRO010000137.1:0-7048 GCA_043776165.1 Rubrivivax sp.
GCATGGCGCAGGGCCACCATTTCAGCGTGCGCCGTCGGGTCATGCGTGGTGATGGGCCGGTTGTACCCCGTGGCCAGCACCTGGCCGGCACGCATCACCACGGCACCGACGGGTACCTCGCCTACCAACCATGCGTTCTCCGCTTGGTCCAAGGCGATGCGCATGGCGTACTCGTCCTGCGGGTTTGCGGCGGTGGACAAGGGGCGTGATGTCATTGGTCAACCGCTGAAGCGCGCACTGCGGCCGCGTTGCCTTGGGCCTCGCGCAACTGCTCGGACACGCGTTGCGGCATCGTCATCATGGCGCTTGGCTCCGGCGCGGCCTTTGATGGCGATGACGGCGTTGTTGACACCGTCGCTGTCGCTCGCTCGCCGAAGAGAGGCGCGCCAAGGTGCGACTGCAGCATGCGCAGCGCCGTGATCAAGACAAAACCCACGGTGGCCAAAGCAAGAACGATTCGAAACATGGTCAGACCGGCTCAGTGTGGCAGCCATTGTGTGTCTGATTCTCAACCCGGTCGTCGCGTTTCACGCGCTTCACGCGCTGGCAATGCAGGGCGCGGCGAGCGACTCAAAAACTGCGCCGAAGCTGCTCCAGGTAGCGACTGACTGTGTGTTTGACAGGCACTTTGATGCGCGCGCGTGGCCCGGTGTCACTGGCCAATGCATAGTCGGGATAGGACACGGTGGGAAAGTGATCGGCGTTCGATTCCAGAAAGCGGCACAGACTTTCGAAACGCCTCACCGCAATCAAATCAGGCTCGTCATTGCGGATTTTTAACAAATCGAAGTTGTGCAGTACCAGCACAAACTCTTGCCAGCCTGCCGCACGCGCCGCGCTCATCGCTTGACGCAACTCGCCGAAACCGCAACCCGCCAACTGCGCCGGTTTCATGCGGCCGAAGCCATCCTGAAAGGTGCTCACCGGGTAACTTGCAACGTCTTCGATGACAGAAGGTGAGTGGATACGGTGGCAACTCCGCAGATCCGTGCCACTGGCGGGGTAAAAAGCATTCAGGCTGCTGTCGGAGAAGATGCCATTGGCGACCAGCGCGCGAAAGGTATCGCGGTTGCAACCAAAACTACCCGCCCTGAAAGTGTTGATCTTGTCAGCGCCCGCGTCGCGCAAGAGCTGCAACGCGTGACCAATGAGCTGCGTTTGTTGCCCGACATCAAAGTGTCCCAGGCTGTCGCGCTTGGTTGCTTGGCCGATCAGCAATGGCGGCGAGATCTCGTCCGCCCACTCGGCGTGAACATGCAGCTGAACGTCGTGCCCAGCGCTGCGGATGATGTCAACAATGATGGCCAGGTGCTGCACACCAAAACGCGCAGCAAATAGCGACTCAACAAAAAAAACGCCGCGCAGGCCGTGCTGATTCAAGGTGGCCAAGATCTTGGGCAACGCAAAGTCGCCTTGCACTGAGCGGCCATAGACATTGCGCTGAAATTTTGCTGGGAACAGACCGTCCAAGTTGGCCCAGTCGTTGCACCACACTTCGACGTCAAAAGTCAAATGGATGTTCATCAAGTCGTGTTCACGGCGCACGTTCGGTTCATTTTGGAAGGGGAGGTTTGACAACTCGACACGCGACAAACCCTCGGCGCCAAACACTCGGCGCCCTGCACCGACTTTTCGGCTGCGGCCGCTGCAAACTTTTGCGCTCCTGGTGCTAACAGACGTCGCGCTGTCAACTACTGCGCAACAAGCCACCGTGCTTCCCGACAACAAATGCTCAATCGATCGTGATGCCCTTGGTCACCTGTGCCCACATATCGAAATCACTCTTTTGCTGCGCGGCCAAAGTTTGTGGTGAACCCGTCCAGACGTCATAGCCTTGCACTGCAAACTGCGCGCGCAAATCGTCTTGAGCCATGACCTTGTTCATGGCCGTGCTCAAACGCCGCACCAAGGCTGCGTCCATCTTGGGCGGGCCGTAGACACCAAACCAGCCGACGACTTCAAAACCCGGCACGCCCGCTTCACGCATGGTGGGCACATCGGGCAGCGATCGATTGCGCTCGCGCGAAGTCACGGCCAAAGCGCGCACGCGGCCTGCAGCGATGAAGTTACGCGCTGTGCCGACGATGTCGAACATCATGGTGATCTGCCCACCGATCACATCGGTCATGGCAGGCGCATTGCCTTTGTACGGCACGTGCAAAAGTTTGGCCCCAATGAACTGCTCGAACAGCTCACCGCTGAGATGGTTGGACGCCCCCATCCCAGCCGAGCCATACGACAAGCGCCCCGGGTTGGCCTTGGCTTGCGCCACCATGTCGGCCAATGTCTTGATGGGTGACTCGCTGCTCACCACCAGCACATTGGCGTAGTTCAACAGCGGCGCCAGCGGCGTCAAGTCTTTGGCTGGATCAAAACCCATCTTCTTTTGGATGTGCGGCGAAATGGTCACGGTCGGGCTGGCGGCGAAGAAGAGCAAATTGCCATCTGGCGCCGCCTTTGAGACCTGCTCGCCAGCCACCGCACCACCCGCACCGGGGCGGTTTTCAACCAGCACTTGCAGGCCCAGTTCTTTGGCCAAGGCAGGCGCAAAAACCCGTGCCGCGGCATCCACCGGACCGCCTGCGGCGTAGCCCACAAGCAAACGCACGGGGGCCGCGTTTTGCGCCCGCGCCTGCAAGGGAAGCAGCGCCAGCAGGCTCGCGAAGCAAGCGGAAAAAATCGGATGAATCACTCTCATGACGAACAACTCCTGGTTGATGAGACGGGCTGATGAGACGGGTTGATGAGACGGGGCGATTGGGGGCGGACTCTAAGGCGATCGGTTCGACACTTTGTCAGCACCGCATTAGGCAAGACGCTAGTGCAACCAACCTCGGCGCGGGCCTACGCTCTGGCTGTTGTCCACCGTTGTGGGCACAGCCTGAAACCTTTGTTCGGAAAGTTCGGAGACAACCATGAAATCGACCACTCGGCGCACCACATCATTGGCGACGCTGGCAACCATTTTGCTGCTGGGCGGCTGCGCGCAATCGCCCATGGCGCCCATGGCGCCCCCCGTTGCGCCACCTGCCGCGCAGCCCACCATGCCTGCTCCCGCACCTTCTGCTGCATTGATGTGGCAACAAGGCCGCGGCGCCGATCTGGGCGGCTCCACGTTGGCGCCTTTGGCCGGCAAACTCGTTGTCACGCCTGCTGGCGACATTCCGATTGGCAAGCTCAAACTGCCACCGGGCTTCAAGGCGGAAGTCTGGGCCTCGGGCATGCCAGGTGCACGCGCCATGGTGCGCGGGGCCTCCGGCAAGATCTACATCGGCACGCGTGGCATTGGCCGCGTCTATGAACTGACCGATGCTGGCAACGCACGCACCAGCCGCGTCGTGGTTGACAAACTCAACCAGCCTGCTGGCGTGGAGTTCAACAAGGGCAGCCTCTACGTGATGGCCATCGACAAAGTGCTGCGCTTTGACGGCATCGAGGCCAACCCCACGGCCACACCCGTGGACATGACGGCCGCTTTTAACCTTCCACAAGAGCAACATCACAACTGGAAGTACTTGCGCTTTGGTCCCGACGGCAAGCTCTATGTGCCCTTTGGTGCGCCATGCAACATCTGCGTACCACCCAGCGGGGAGTACGCGCAAATTCGCCGCTACAACGCCGATGGTTCGGGCATGGAGGTGTTGGCCACGGGCGTGCGCAACACGGTTGGCTTTGACTTCCACCCCACGACCGGCGAGCTGTGGTTCACCAACCATGGCCGCGACTGGATGGGCGACGACTCCCCGGCCGACACCTTCAACCGCCTGTCAGGCAACAAACCTTTTTACGGCTTCCCGTATTGCCATGCTGGCAAGATTGCCGACCCCGACATCAAGAAGGCCAATCCCTGTGATGGTGTGACGCAGCCGGTCGTCAACATGGGGCCTCACGTGGCGGTCATGGGCGTGCAGTTTTATACCGGCACCATGTTCCCGCCCGAGTACCGCAACGCCGCCCTGATTGCGCACAAAGGCTCCTGGAACCGCAGCGTCAAGAGCGGGTTTGAGGTGATGGCTGTTCGCGCCAACCCCGATGGCAGCAACGCCCAAGTCACGCCTTTTATCTCGGGGTTTTTGAACCCTGCTGACCAGACCTTCTGGGGTCGCCCGGCTTACATGCTGCAAATGCCCGATGGCGCGTTGCTGCTGTCGGATGAGCAGAACGGCGCGATCTACCGCATCAGCTATGGCCGTTAGGCCGGGCCGCTGGCGGTCGGCTTTGGGTAGGGTGGTGCTCGGTCGTGTGGTGCTCGGTGGCGTGGTGCTGGTAGGGGTGCTCTTTGCACAAGCGCCAGCACTGGCTCAGCCTGCTCAGCCTGCCCTGCCTCCTGTGCCGAAGGCACCGGCCCGCGCCGCGCTGTGCAGCGCGTGTCACGGTGGCCTGGGGTCGGCACCGATCCAGGGCAGCCCGAGCCTGGCCGCGCAACCTCGGATCTTTCTCGAAAACACCCTGGTGTTGATCCGCGAAGGCCTGCGCGACGTGCCCGCAATGAAGGGCTTGCTCGACGGCATGAGTGACGCCGAGATTGTCGAGTTGTCAGCCCATTTCGCGCAACTGCCTGCACCCGGTTCCGATGCAACCATCAACCTGGGCAGTCGTCTGCGAGGCGCCGACTTATCAAAGCGCAACCTGTGCGGTACCTGCCATGAGCGCGACTACCGCGGCCGTGAACAAGTGCCGCGCCTGGCAGGGCAAAACGAAGGCTTTTTGCTCAACACGATGCGCCTTTTTCGCGGGGGTGTCGCCCCCGGTCGCGACACCACCATGGTGGCCATCATGCGGGAAATGAGCGACGCCGACTTGGTTGACTTGGCGCACTATTTCGCCACGGCTGGACGAACGAGTCCTTAGTCTTTGAATGACCGACCGCGCGATGCGCGCGCCGCGGTCCCGCACTCGATTAGATTTGCGTGCCATGAAAACACATCTCCTCGCCCTCGACCAAGGCACCAGCAGTTCGCGCAGCATCGTGTTTGACATGCAAGGCCGCATCAAGGCCATGGCGCAGCGCGAGTTCCGCCAGATTTATCCGCGACCCGGCTGGGTGGAACATGACCCGATGGAGATCTGGCGAACCCAGCTCGCCACCGCACAGGAAGCCATTGCCAAGGCGGGCCTGACTGCGCAAGACATCGCGAGCATCGGCATCACCAACCAGCGCGAAACGACGGTGCTGTGGAACCGCCGCACCGGTGTGCCTTTGCACAACGCCATCGTCTGGCAAGACCGACGGTCTGAGTCGGCTTGCGCAGCGCTGCGCGCGGCAGGCCACGGCGCGCTCATCCAGCGCAAGACTGGACTCATCGTGGACGCCTATTTTTCAGGCACCAAGTTGGCCTGGTTGCTGGACCATGTTGACGGCGCGCGCAGCGCCGCAGCGCGCGGCGAGTTGGCCTTTGGCACCATCGACACCTGGTTGCTGTGGATGTTGACGGGCGGCAGTGAAGCGGCCACGCGCACCGGCGCCGTACACGCCACCGACGTGAGCAACGCGTCGCGCACGATGATGCTCAATGTTCACAGCAACACCTGGGACACCGAGCTGCTGGCGCTGCTGAACGTCCCCCATGAACTGCTGCCTGCTGTGCACCCTTCCAGCCACCTCTATGGTGAGTCATGTCGAACCTTGTTTGGTGAGACTGTGCCCATCGGTGGCATGGCGGGCGACCAACAAAGCGCCCTGTTTGGGCAAGCCTGTTTCACGCCTGGTTTGGTCAAAAACACCTACGGCACGGGCTGCTTCATGTTGATGCACACGGGCGGCCAGTTCCAAACCAGCGGCAATGGCCTCATCACCACCAGCGCAGCCCAAACCAGCGTCGCGCCGCAGTTTGCGCTGGAGGGCAGTGTTTTCATTGGCGGCGCCGTGGTGCAGTGGCTGCGCGACGGGCTGAAAGCCATCGACAGCAGCAACGAAGTGCAGGTCCTGGCTGAAAGTGTGCCCGACGCAGGCGGCGTGATGTTCGTGCCCGCCTTCACCGGCTTGGGCGCGCCTTATTGGGACGCCAATGCGCGTGGCGCCATCCTCGGCCTCACCCGGGGCAGCACAGTGGCACACATTGCGCGTGCCGCCGTGGAGAGCATTGCCTTTCAAAGCGTCGCGCTGCTGCAAGCCATGGCGCGTGACGTCATGGCCAACGGCGGTGCACCGGTGAAAGAACTGCGCGTGGATGGCGGCGCTTGTGTCAACGATTTGCTGATGCAGTTCCAGGCCAATTTGCTGGGCATCCCGGTCGTGCGTCCCCAGGTCATCGAAACCACCGCCTTGGGCGCAGCCTACTTGGCAGGGTTGAGCTGCGGCATCTACAAAAACCTGGAGGAGTTGGCGGCGCAATGGCAAGTGGAGCGCCGCTTTGAGCCCCAGATGACGCGTGAGCGCGCCGCCGAGTTGATGTTGAACTGGGAACGTGCAGTGCGGCAAACAACAACGGCATGAACGGCATGAATACTTCAGGTCACTTCAAACTGTAACCCAACAAGCTGAGGTTCAACGTTCGGGTTGAGCTAACGCTAACTGCGCAGGAACAAGCCATGGACGACACCGACCGCCAATTGATATCGCTGCTGCGCAAAGACGCACGCACCAACGTGGCCACGCTCGCTAACAAGCTGGGCGTGTCGCGCGGCACCGTCAGCAACCGTCTGCGCAAGCTAGAAGACGAACACGTCGTCGTGGGCTACACCGTCAAGCTGCGGCCCGACGCCGAGCCCAACCAGATACGGGCCTGGATGTGGGTGCTGGTGGATGGCAACCAAACCCGCGCCGTCATTGCCAGCTTGCTGGGGGAGCCCGCCGTCGAGAGCCTTCACGACACCAACGGCCGGTGGGACTTGTTGGCCGAGCTGCGCGCACAAACCATGACCGAGTTATCTCAAGTGTTAGAGCGCATCCGCCTGACCAAGGGCATCGCCAACACCGAGACGAGCATCTTGCTGGCGACCTATCGCTGAGGGCCCGTTCGGGGATAACTTGATCATTTGGCCGTCGGATACGGGATGCGATGCAAGGCGCAAAGCACAGCGATGCCCATCGGCATCGCGAGCATTT
>JAYVRO010000138.1:0-7044 GCA_043776165.1 Rubrivivax sp.
CCCATTGTCCGGTCGCCCGGTGACCCACGCCTTGCTGGTGGCCCTGCAACGGGCCAGCCGCACGGGGCTGACGCGCTGCGTGGCGCAGCAGACGTGCGCCAGCACGGGCCCCGCCTGGAAGCCCTGAACTTCAAGCGGGCAGGATCACGCTCACGTCATTGCACACCCAGTGAATGCCCGGGACGGTGCGGGCGGCTTTGTAGGCCCGTACCAGCGCGCGCTCCGAGCCCACACTGCCGCGCAGGTGAACCACGCCGGCGCGGGCGGTCACCGCCACGCAGCAGGCCAGCGTGGGGCAGGTGCGCAGCAGCGCCAGGCTGA
This sequence comes from Rubrivivax sp., assembly GCA_043776165.1. Classification (GTDB taxonomy): domain Bacteria; phylum Pseudomonadota; class Gammaproteobacteria; order Burkholderiales; family Burkholderiaceae_C; genus Rubrivivax. The sequence goes on from JAYVRO010000138.1 coordinate 322, forward strand.
CGTCGATGCAGAGTTGCGCATCGTCCGGGCAGCGGCTCAGCAGCGCCCCGTCGTAGCTGTGCAGCCCCGCGGAGGGGGGGAGCTGGCCGACGTCAGTGTGGGTGGGGTTGTGGGTGGTGGGTTGCATCGTCTTCTCCATGCCGGTGAAGGTCACCGCTCACTGCAGACGATCATGGATGAGATGCGGCCGGCCGACCATCCGTCTTATTGGGGAACTGGGCCGCTCACCGCACCGCCGCACTGCGCAAACGACGCGCCACGAAAGCCAGGCACAGCACGCTCAACAGCACGCACACCGCCAGCGGCACCAGCACCTGCTCGGCACTGAAGCCTTCGCCCTTGAGCACCCGTGTCATCAAGGTGTTTTGGGCCAGTGCGGGCACCCACACATGCCAGGGCGCCTCACCGCCCAGGTTGAACACGTTGACCAGCGGCAACAGCGACACGCCCAGCACCACCACGCTGCTGTTGGCCTGCGCTTCTTTGAAGCTCTTGCAGCGTATGGCCACCGCCATCAGCAGGGCCGACAGCGCCGCTGCAAACGGCAGCAACAACACCAGAAACAGCAACGCTTCGCGCACGCCAAACTGGAACAGCGCCTGCAGCGTGTCGCTTTGCAGCAGCCCTTGGGCGGGGATGAAGCTGAAGCAGCTCAACACCGCAATCAACATGGCCACCGCAGCCACCGCGCCCCACTTGCCCAGCACCAGCGCCAGCCGTTCGGCCGGGTTCATCAGCAGCGGCTCCAGCGAGCCGCGCTCGCGTTCGCCGGCTGTTGTGTCGAGCGCGGCGTTCAACGCGCCGTAGAGCACCGCCATCATCACGAAGAACGGCAGCATGCCGGTGAGCTGGGTGGCGCGGGTTTGTGTGCTGGCCAGGTCTTGTTCTTCCACACGCAGCGGCTCCAGCAACTCGGGCGACACGCCGCGAAACGCGAGGCTCAGCATGGCGCGTTCGCGGCTGTAGCCGGCCACCAGGCGCTGCAGGCGGCCGGTGCCGGCTTCGGCCTGCTTGTTGGCGCTGTCGCTCACCACCTCCAGCACGGGCGCATCGCCGCTTAGCATCGCCGCTTCAAAGCCGGGCGGCACCACCAGCACGGGGTCACCGAGCTTGGCGTTGCGCAACTGGGCTTCGTAGTCGGGCGGTGCGGGCTTGACGAGGTAGGTCTGCCGCTCGATGTAGTTTTGTAACCCGGGCGCATGTTCAATGCCCACAACAAACACCTCGCGCTTCTCGGCGCGCGCTTCAAAGGTGGCGATCAGGCCGGACAGCGCGATCAGCACCAGCGGCCCCATCAGCACGCTGGACAACAGCACCACCGCGAGCGTGCGCCGGTCGCGCAGCGCGTCAACAATTTCTTTGGCGAAGACGGTTCTGGCCGACGACAGCAGCGTCATGCGCCCGCCCCTTCAGCCCGCGGGGCCTGTGCTTGCGACGGCGCCCCCGCCGCGCTGAACGCGAGCTTGACAAACGCCTCTTCAAAATCGCGCTCACCGGTCTGCGCCAGCAGCTCATCCACCGTGCCGGTGGCCACGGTGCGCCCTTGCGAGACCACCACCACGCTGTCACACAGCCGCTCCACCTCTTGCATGATGTGGGTGGAAAAGACGATGCACTTGGCACCGCCCTCGGGGGTGCGCAGCCAACGCAGGCTGTCGCGCAGAGCGCGGGTGGCCAGCACATCCAGCCCATTGGTGGGCTCGTCCAGCACGATGTTGGCGGGGTCGTGCACCAGCGCGCGGGCCAGTGCGGTTTTCATGCGTTCACCCTGGCTGAAGCCTTCGGTGCGGCGCTCCAGCAGGGGCTTCATGTCCAGCATCTCGGCCAGGCTTTCAGCGCGCGCGTGGGCGGCGTCTGCGGCCATGCCTTGCAGGCGACCGAAGTAAACGATGTTTTCGCGCGCGCTCAAACGCGGGTACAGGCCGCGCGCGTCGCTGAGCACGCCCATGCGGGCCAGCGCCTCGCGCGGGCGGGTGGCCACGTCAATGCCGTCCACCGCCATGTGCCCGGCATCGGGGGTGATGAGGCCGGCCAGCATGCGCAGCGTGGTGGTTTTGCCGGCGCCGTTGGGGCCCAGCAAACCGGTGATGCGGCCGTTGGCCGCGGTGAAGCTGACCTCGCTGACGGCTTGTACGCGTTCGGGCGCCTTGCTTCGCCGGCCCAGCAAGGCTTGCAAGCCCGTGCCCGGCGCGGGAAAGTGCTTGGCGAGCTGATGAATCTCGATCACGGCCGTGCCCCGCCCGCCGCCCCGACGGGCTGAAAGGCCGGTGGGCGGGGAATGAGGGCGGCACACGTGGCATCCACCGCCACGGCGTCTTTGTCGTCCAGCGCATCGATGAAGCGGTAGATCACGTCGCGCATGCAGCCCAGCCCCATCACCCCGTGGCCCGCGTTGGGCACCACCACATGCTGGGCCAGCGCACCCAGCGCGCGGGCCACGCGCGCGCCATGGCGCGGCGGCGTGGCCGGGTCCAGGCCGCCGCTGAGCAGCAGCACCGGCGAGGCGCTGACGGGCACGCGGTAGAAGGCCGCGGGCACCTCACCACGCGGCCAGTCGGCGCACACACGCCGGTACAGGCGGGAGGACGTGTCAGCGGCCGAGTCGCTGCCGCCAGCACCTGCAATCGCATCGGCCTTTGCTTCAGCCTCGGCGGCCGCGCCAGCCGGCGCCAGCAACGGCACATCTTCGGCGCACACCACTGAAAAGTGCATGCCCATCGCCACCTGCCCACCACGACGCGACGACAGCAGCGCGCTCATGCCCATCAAGCCCGCAACGTTGCCCTGCGCCGCAGCGTGGATGGCGGCCGGCAACCCGGCCGCCAGCACGGGGCTGTACAGCGGCCCGCGCACGGCGGCGTGCAGCATCTCGCGCGTCAGCACAAAGTCTTCCACTTGGCCGGTGAGCGGGTGCGGTACGCTGACACGTCGGGGCAGGCTTTGCAACAGAGCTACCCAGTCGGCCTGCAGCGTGGGATAGCTGGCCGCGCAGGAGGGTTCCTGCGGGCAAGAGGCCAGCAACGCATCCAAGGCCGTTTGCCCGTCAGCGCCAGAGCTGGCGGGCAGCACCATGTCCGGCGGCGCCACGCCGTCGATGACACTGCGCCGCACCTGGGCCGGGAACTGGCGCTGGTACTCCAGCGCAGCGCGTGTGCCGTATGACGCGCCCACCAGGTTGATGCGCTGCACGCCCAGCGTCTGGCGCACGGCGTCCAGGTCTTGCATGGCCAGCACGGTGGTGAAAAAGCGCAGGTCCGCGGGCGCCTTGATGTAGGGCAGCGACTGCAATTTGGCGCGGCACTGGGCCAGCCTCAGCACCTGGCGCTCGGGGTCCACCTGGTCGGCCAACGGCTCGCGGCCCGACTCTTCACACACCAGCGGGGCAGACTGGCCGGTGCCACGCTGGTCGACAAACACAATGTCGCGCCGGTTGCCCAGCCGGCTGAGCAAGCCCATCACGCTGGGTGCGAGCTGAATGGCGCTTTGGCCCGGGCCGCCGGCCAGCAAAAAAATCGGGTCAGGCAGCTTGCGCCGCGCCACGGCGGGCACCACCGCGTAGTGCACGTCGATCATTGGGCCGTCGGGCCGCGCCGGGTCCAACGCGCGGCGCACCACGCCACATTGCACGCCGTTGCGCAGGCCGGGGACGCGGCATTCGGTGGTGGGTGCCGCAGCAGCGGGCTGCAACGCCGCCGCCCACAGCGCCGACGCGACCACTGCGGAGGCGCGCCAGCGGCGCTGGGTGAGCGTGGCGCCGAAAGTCGGGCAAGAAGCGGTGCCAAAGGTGGAAAGAGCGCTGCCCGTAACGCTGTCACGGCAGGCGGCGCGGCGTATGTCCGCGCCTGCCGCAAGGCCGAACCGCACCGACAAGATCACGCGCTCAGCATCCGTTTCAACTCGCCGCTCTCAATCAGCCGGGCCAGATCTTCGGCGCCACCGACCAGCGTGCTTTTGACAAAAACCATCGGGAAGGTGGGCCAGCCGGTCCACATCTTCAAGGCATTGCGCGCGCGCCATTGGCTCAGGTAGCTGCCGTACTCCAGGTAGTGAAAGGGCACACCGGCGGCAGTCAGCAGCTTGCGCGCCTTGCGGCACACCGGGTTCTGCGCCATGCCCACCACCAGCACGGCGTTGGACAGCGTGGCCGCCTGCACGTTGTGAACGATGTCGGTGTGGTGGTTGCTCACCCGGTCCCGAATGGCGGGGTGAATTCGCGAGGGGTCAAGAATGCGACGCGGCATGCGTAGGCTCCAGGGGGCGCTCCAAGGGCAGGAAGCCGCAAGCGTAGCCGAGTTGCCGCGCACCGCCGCAGTGCGTGTTTGCTCAAGTTTGGACGCGGCCTGCCGAAGTAGCGCGGAACACCCCTCTCCGTGCAGGGTAACCCGGCCCACCCGCCGGGCCCTGCACGGGTACCGCCACCCCAGCCATGCTGAATCTGTGGAGCCTGTTCAAGCCCAAGACCGCCGAAATCCGGCGGCCGAACCGGGCTCGCCCCATCAACCCCGGCCCCCCCAAGACCGAGGCGGATTGGGAAGGCGCGCGCAGCCCGCAACGCGAGCAAGACCTGGTGCTGTCCGACCAGGTGCTGGCGTGGCTCAAACTGTTGCCGCAACCGGTGCGGCCGTCGGCACTGTGCGCGCACTATCCGCGCGTGGCCAACCGCATCGCGCTGTGCTGGAGCGACCCGCATTTGACCGAGCAGGTCTTCGACGCGCTGCTGCTGAGCCAGCGCGGCAAGCGCAAGGGTTTTCCGCCGCAAGTGGCCGTTGAGATGATGCGGCTGCGCGCCTTCCACTCGAAGCACAAGGCGACCAACAAGGGCGTTCGCATGTGGGACCGGAGCCTGCTGGCTGTGTCTGACCGCTGACCCGGCCAGCCGCGGCGGGTTTGTGCAGGGTTGGGCCGAAAGAGGTGTAATACCAGCCCTTTCAACCACGACCTACGTCCATCATGAAACTCTATTTCAGCCCTGGCGCCTGCTCCCTGTCACCGCACATCGTGTTGCGCGAATCCGGCCTGGCCTTTGAGCCGGTGATGACCAGCACCAAAACCCACAAGCTGGCCGATGGGACCGACTACTACACCATCAGCCCGAATGGCTACGTGCCCCTGCTGGAACTGGACAATGGCGAGCGCTTGACCGAAGGCCCGGCCATCGTTCAGTACATCGCCGACCAGGTGCCCGCCAAGAACCTCGCGCCGGCCAACGGCACCATGGCACGCTACCGCCTGCAGGAGTGGCTGAACTTCATCACCAGCGAGCTGCACAAGAGCTTCAGCCCCTTGTTCAACCCGGCCATGCCCGAAGAAGCCAAGGCCCTGAGCCGCACCAAGGTGAGTGACCGCCTGAAGTGGGTCAACACGCAGCTTGAAGGCAAGCAGTACCTGTTGGGTGACACCTTCAGCGTGGCCGACGCCTACCTGTTCACCGTGGCCGGCTGGGCCAAGCACGTCGGGCTGGACATTTCGGCACTCTCACACCTGGGCGCCTTTCTGGGCCGCGTGTCGGCCCGCCCTGCTGTGCAGGCGGCCATGAAGGCCGAAGGTCTGATCAAGTAAGCGGGTCGGCCATGCCAGCGCGCTCAACGTTGAATTTGGCTTTGGCGCGCAGCCTCGTCCTGCCCGGCCTGCTGGCCGCGGTGGGGGTGCAGGCAGCGCCCGCTGAGGGCCGGTACGCGGGGCGTTTTTGCGTGGCCACTTCGGCGGACCAAGCCACCGAGCCCACGTGTGGGCCGGCGAACGTAGAACTTCGCAAGGCCGGCCAGGCGCTGATCCGCATCAGCGACATGCAGTATTCGCTGGTGCCGCAAGGCGGCCGCGTGGACGTGGTGCTCAAACACGGTGCGATGCAGATCGACGGCTTCAGCGGCCCCTACGAATGGAAGGGCAGCGGACCGGCGGCGACCCTGCATTTTGTGGACGCCGACAAAGGCGTGCGCTACGAGGTGCGCCTGGGCGAGCGCCAAGCCCAGGCGCGGTAGGCGGTTGGATAGGCGCTTGATCGGTCGCGCCGCGGCGAGCCTGCCTCCGCGGCTGTGCGCTTGTCTTGCCCTTGTGCGGTTCAGGCCGCTTTTTTCGGTGCAGGCCGCAGCAGCCCGTCGCAGACGCCGCGTTGCGGGTCGGCGGCGTCCAGGCGCTGGCACACCGTGCTGAGCTGTGCCTGCAGGCGGGTCAGCACACCGGCATGTTTGCCGCCCTCGTTCCAGCCCATCAGGCGGCTGCCCACTCGCTGCAATGAACGCGCGCTGCGTTCGTAGAAGGCGTTGGGTTGCCCCGCCGCTTCGGCCAACACCCGCGCGGCCGCTTTTTCAACGCGCGCTTCGTCCTGCGGCGCCAGCTCAACCAGGGCGCTCACGTAGCTGGCACCCCATTGCAGGCGCGTCGCCGGGCCTTCGCTTTTGTTGAAGGCCTCTTCGTACCAGCGCAGCGCGCCGGCCTTGTCACCGCGCTTCTTGGCGTTGCCCGCCAGGTCGGACATCAGGTAATACGGCGAATGGCTCTTGGCCAGGTTGGCCTTCAGCAGCGTGTCAGATTCATCCAGCAGGCCGGCCTGCTCCAGCATGTAGGCGGCGGTGGTGATCACGGCCTGGCGTTCGTAGCCGTCGGTGATCTCGCGGTCGGCACGCGCGGTGTGCTCGCGCACCTCGGCCAGCAGGGCCGCGGGCAGCACGACCTTCACCTCTTTGGCATTTTTGGCGGCCTGGGGTGGCGGGGCGCCGCGGT
>JAYVRO010000139.1:0-7025 GCA_043776165.1 Rubrivivax sp.
CAACACGCTCTATACCTTGGTGCGTGCTGCGGAATTCGGGGCGGGCAAGTCGTCGGGTAAGGTCCAACTGCAACGTCGCCGTGTTGACGGCACATTGGACGCCGCCACAGTCGTCGCCTTGCCCGCAAGCGCCGACAATTTCATCCAGGTGCGTGGCATGTTCTTGGCCGCCAGCGCACAGCGTGTGGCGGTGCTGGGTGAATCGCAGGCGGTGTTTGACTATTGTTCGGGCACCCGGCCCTGCCCAGCGCTGAGCGTGCTGCCATTTCCGCCCACGGCCACACAAAGCAGTGTTGTCATCGACACGCTGGACGTGAGCAACGCGACGCTGCCCAGCACCTTGCCGCGCATCAGCATCGACGGCCGCTTGGTGGGCAGCCGTGTCATCGGCAACTTGCTCTACGTGGTGACACAACATTCACCAAAACTGGCCATCGACGCCTTGCCCAGTAGCGCCACGGAGGCTGATCGCCAGGCGCTGATCGCGCGTTTAACTGCCAATGATGTGCTGCCCACCATCCGCATTGGCGCAGGCACCGTTCAGCCCCTCTTGCCCGAGACCGACTGCTACGTGCAGTCCAAAAACGCGTCGCTGGGTTTAGAGGTGACGGCCGTGACGGTGTTCAACCTGCAATCGACCACTGGCCAACGCGCCAGCCGCTGCTTCATTGGTGGCACCGAGGCGCTGTACATGTCGAGCACCAGCCTGTACTTGGCCACCACCCGCTTCAGCTATGACGCGAGCGCGCCCAACATCCGTTTCGCGCCGCAAACCAGCACCGACATCCACAAGTTCGCACTGAACGGTTTGCTCGTTGACTACCGCGGCTCGGGCAATGTGGAAGGCCACCTGGGCTGGGATATCGAGAAGCGCAGTTTCCGCCTGAGTGAATGGAATGGCGACTTGCGCGTTCTGAGCTTCACCGGCGAAACAGGTTGGGTCACGATTAACAGTGCAAGTGACCCGAAGCTCATGCCCTCACCGGCCACGCTCACCGTGCTGCGCGAACAAACCAGCGACAAGAGCTTGCAGACCGTGGGAAAACTGCCCAACACCAGGCGCCCGGCGGCCATCGGCAAACCCAACGAGCAGGTGTATGCCGTGCGCATGCTGGGCCCTCGCGGCTATGTGGTGACTTTTCGCCGCAGTGACCCGCTGTACGTGCTTGACCTTGCAGACCCCACCGATCCCAAGACCGTGGGTGAGCTCACGGTGGCGGGTTTTTCTGACTACCTCTTCCCCATCACCGATGGCCTGCTGCTGGGCGTGGGCAAGGACGCCACCGACACGGGCGTGGTGGGCGGTGTGAAGGTGGCACTTTTTGATGTCTCGAACCCGGCCAAACCGACGCAAACCGATACAAAAACCTTTGGCGATGCGGGCAGCGTCAGCGGCCTGGACTACGGTCGCCACGGCATAGACATGCTCACGCGCGGCAACATCACCCGGGTTGGATTGCCCTTGGCGATTTACGCTGCCAAACCAAGTTTCGCGGTGTCACAACGGGGGTTGCAGCGATTGGAAGTGGACGCTGTGTCCAAGACGTTCACCGTCAAATCCATGCTCAAAGCGGGTGCGTTAACGCAGGACCTGAGTGGCGACCGCTCGGTGCAGATTGGTGAGCAGGTTTACTACTTTGTCGATGGGGGACTGGTGGGGTCGAACTGGTAGCGGTCTTTTGTCCGAGAGGCGCCAAAAAAATCAGCCAATGTTGTGGCGAGCCACGGGCAACGGATGGCCATCTCCGTTCATGCCTGGGCCAGAGGCCCAGTCCTTCGCCAGGCACAAACAGTCCGTGTGGACTGTTTGTGTCCGGGCTCAGTCCCCGCCGCCCGCGGCTGCGGGCAATGGTTTTGCTCGATGCCGAAACACACACAGTCGTGCCAGATCAGGCTGATGGGGTGTTGTGTGGAGCGAAGTAAAGAAGGAGGTGGCGACCGCAGGTCGTCGCCGGATGACATGAGCGGAACATAACACCCCGTCGGCCTGATCCCGAGCCAATATTTGAGCCGCGAATGTCCTTACGCAAGCGCACCCCGCAGCGCCGCCAGCACCGCATCAGGCGCCTCGGCCATCATGTTGTGCCCGCTCTCTACCGTCATCACGTTGGCCTTCAGTGCAGCGCCTAAATCACCTGACGCTTTGGGCGGTGTCATTTGATCGCTTGACCCCAGCACGAAGGTCACGGGGCAGCGCACTTTGGCCGCAGCAGCTTCCCCACCCCCATAGGCGTTGCACGCGCTGAACTCGTGGTGAAAAAGGTTAACGTTTGAATTGACAGAATCGGTGAGCGCCCCCGCTTGCATGCGCCGCATCAAAGCGCGGTTGCTGCCGTGCAAAGACGTGCCCGGGCCAGGGAACGATGGTTTGGCGGCATGGGTCGAATGGGACCAGGCATTGACCATGTCGATGGCGCGCAGGGGCTCGCGCAGGGCAGTGTCCAGCAAGGTGTCGCTGACCTTCATGGGATAAGCAGTGGCCATCATGACCAGCGCTTTGACGAGTTGTGGAGCGCGCGCTGCAACTTCCAGTGCAATCAGCGAGCCCATGCTGTGGCCCACCAAAACGGCGTGTTGAACACCCGCTTCTTGCAGCAAAGCCATCACCCAATCAGCCATGCTCTGCACGTCGGGCAAGGGCGGGCCTTCACTGCCGCCATGGCCGGGCAGGTCGACGGCCAACACGCTGCGGCCATGGTGCGCACACCAGCGTGACAACAAGGTCCAGGCGCTGTGGTCATGCAGTGCGCCGTGGATGAAGACGACGCAGGGCAGGGTGGCATCAAAGGCCTTGCCCCCCGTGTAGGCGTAGGCGGCGCGGTGGTTAACAGTCCACTTCATACTGTCCTCTCCGCAGCCTTCAGGGCGCGTTTGAGGTCGTCGATCAGATCGTCGGCGTCTTCCAGGCCAATCGACAAACGAATCGTGCCCGGCGTGATGCCCGCGCTGCGCAAGGCGGCGTCGTCCATGCGAAAGTGCGTGGTGCTCGCGGGGTGGATGACGAGTGAGCGACAGTCGCCGACGTTGGCCAGGTGCGAAAAGATCTTCAGCGCTTCAATGAAGGCTTTGCCCTGTGCGCGCGAGCCTTTCATGTCGAAGCTGAAGACCGACCCACAGCCACGTGGCAACAGGCGTTTGGCGAGTGCGTAACTTGGATGGTTATCAAGCTCAGGGTATCCGACGCGCGCCACGCCCTTGTGCGCGGTCAGGAAAGCCACCACCTTGCGTGTGTTCTCCACATGCCGCGCCATGCGCAGCGGCAATGTCTCGATGCCTTGCAAGATGAGCCACGCTGTGTGCGGGCTCATGCAAGCGCCAAAGTCGCGCAGGCCCTCGCGGCGGGCACGAAGCAAGAAGGCGCCCACGGTGCTTTCTTCGCTGAACACCATGCCGTGAAAGCCGCCATAGGGCGCGCTCAGTTCAGGGAATTTGCCACTGCGCGCCCAGTCGAACTGCCCACTGTCCACCACCACGCCACCAATCACCGTGCCATGGCCAGACAGGAACTTGGTCGCCGAATGAAAGAGCAGATCAGCGCCGTGGTCAAAGGGTTTCATCAACCACGGTGTGGTGAAGGTGCTGTCCACCATCAAGGGCACACCTGCGTCATGGGCCAAGGCGCTGATGGTGGGAATGTCGAGCACATCCAGCCCTGGGTTGCCCAGCGTTTCACCGAACAACAGCTTGGTGTTGGGGCGAATGGCGGCGCGCCAGCCGTCGACGTCAAGCGGTTTGACGAAGCTGGTTTCAATGCCGAAACGCGCCAAGGTGTAGCTCAGCAAGTTGTGGCTGCCGCCGTACAGCGCAGACGACGCCACGATGTGTGAACCAGCGCCGCACAGCGTGGCCACGGCCAGGTGCATGGCCGCTTGGCCACTGGCCGTGGCGATGGCGCCGGCGCCGCCTTCCAGCGCCGCCACGCGCTCTTCCAACACGGCATTGGTGGGGTTGCTGATGCGGCTGTAAACGTGGCCCGAGCGCTCCATGTTGAAGAGGCTTGCGGCATGCTCCGTGCTCTCAAAAACGAAGCTGGTGCTCAGGTGGATAGGCACGGCGCGCGCGCCCGTGGCGGGGTCGGGCGCGGCGCCTGCGTGCAACGCCAGGGTGTCAAAACCGGGGTCGGATGAACCGGGCATGGTGGTCCTTGTTGGGGTGCTGAAGGGGGTCAATTTGAACCATGGAGCAAAAACATTGTGGGCTATATTGCCCGCGAGACCACGTCTTGCGGCCCGGGCCCAGTCGGGGAAGAGGCGGGGTTGTGGCGGGGTTGTGGCGGGGTTGAGGTGGGGTAGAGCGACGGCAACCATAGCGTCCAAGGTCAAACGTTAACGAAGGTGGACCATGAAAGTCAGCGACATCTTGCGCGTCAAGGGCAGCACGCTCTACACCATTCCGCCCAGCCAGCCTTTGGCCACGGCGGTGACCACCATGTCAGCGATGGACATGGGATCACTCGTGGTCATGGAGCACGGCGACTTGGTGGGCATGCTGACGTTTCGGGAGGTCATTGCCGCCGTGGTGAAGAACGGCGGCACCGTGGGCACGAGCCTTGTGCGCAGCGTGATGGACGACGCGCCTCTGACCTGCACGCCCGAGACCGACATGGACGAAGTGCGCCGCATGATGTTGCAGCACCACGCGCGCTACATGCCGGTGCTGGAGCGGCGCACGCTGATGGGCGTGATCAGCTTTTACGACGTGGCCAAGGCCGTGGTTGACGCGCAAGACTTCGAGACTCGCATGCTCAAGGCCTATATCCGCGATTGGCCTGTGGCCGATGGTGAGGCAGCGCCAGGTTAACCGGTCAGATCAAACCTTGTTTTGTTCAAGCGCCAAGCCCAGCGCCACTGCGGGCCTGGTCCTGCGCCTCGATGAACGCCTTGCGAAACTCCATTGGCGCTGAAATGCCGGCAATCGGCGCTTGAGGGTCACCCGCCCCCGCAATCACCAGCGTGCCAAAGTTGAAGAGACGACCCAGGATGGCTTGATCCACCTGGATGCTCTCGACCTTGTTGATGTTGATCTCAACCGTGCGCCGCCGGATGAAGCCATGTTTCACGATCACGCGTTTATTGGTGATGGCCAGCTCAGTGGAGCTGTAGCGCACATAGGCCATGGCCAGGAACACCAGGCCAATGACCACCGGCGTGAGCACGATGCCCAGGGCGATCAGATGCCACATCGACCACAGGCTCAGATGTCCCAGGTGCACGATCTTTTCGTCTTTGACGAGAGCGCCTTCAACGTAGCTGGTCATTCACGTTCCTTGGATGTTCATTGAGGCCAGGAGCAAGTCCTGTTGGACGGTACCAGCATCGTGCTGCCCGCCTCGCTCACTACGCAAAGTTGCCACGCGAAGTCACCAAGCGAAGGCACGACGCTTGAAAGAGCGTGGTGACGGCTGTTTGAACGCGCGCTTGTTCTGCGCTACTGCGCCGCTCTTGGGGCGCCGATCTTGCGGCAAGGTCTGCCACGTTCAGGCTCGCACAGGGGCGGCTTTCAGGCCGAGCAAGGCGCGTGCTTCCAGTGGCGTGGCGATGGCGCGACCGGCGTTTTTTGCGCACGCCGCCAAGGCCTCGATGAGCACACCGTTGCCCGAGGCGCGCTCACCACTGGGCAGGTAAAACGTGTCTTCCAGGCCGGTGCGCAACATGCCGCCCAGATCAGCCGTTTTTTGATGGACGGGCCAGATCTCTGTGCGCCCGATGAGCGTGGTCTGCCAGACTGCACCTGGCGCCATGTAGTGAGGCAAGAGCTCCAACAACTTGGCGTCACAGGGCATGCCGCTGGCCACACCCATGACGAAGTTGTATTCGGGCACGCCGCTGAACATGCCGGCCTTCAGGTACATGCCCACGCTGCGCACGATGCCCACGTCAAAACATTCAAATTCGGGGTGCGTGTGGGTCTCGGCCATGACGTCCAGGTACGACTGAATTTTTTCGACGGGGTTGTCAAACACCATGGGCGGCCAAGCCCATTGGCCGTTGTCTTTGACCTTCAAATAGTTCAGGCTGCCAGCGTTGCACGCGGCAATCTCAGGCTTGATGCGGCGAATGCAATTGAGCGGGCCCGAGATGTCCTTGCCCACGGTGCCGGTCGTCAAATTGATGATGACGCCGGGGCAGGCCGCGCGGATGGCATCCACCACCGTTTCCACCACATCGGGGTCCCAACTCGGCAGGTGGCCCTTGCCGGGTTCTTGCGAACGGATGTGCACATGCATGATGCTGGCGCCCGCGTTGAAAGCGTCGCGCGCTTCGCTGGCCATCTGCGCGGGCGTGACCGGAACGGGGTGGGTTTTGGGGTCGGTCAGGACACCGGTGAGTGAGCACGTGAGGATGGCTTTGTTGGTCATGGTGTTGTCTCCAGTTCAATCAATACAGCGCCTGCGGCGACCGAATCCTTGGCCTTGATGTGCACGGCGCGCACCGTGCCAGCGGCACCCGCGTGCAGCCACATTTCCATCTTCATGGCTTCAACGCAAGCGAGTTGCTGACCTGCTTGCACCACGTCACCTACCGCCACCACAACGTGCGCCACCACACCGGCCACGGGTGCACAAGCGCGACTCGGGTCTTGTGATTTGTCAACGGTGGGGAAGGCGGACGCCTCGATGAAGCGAAAGACATGGCCGTCGATGGCGATGTGTGTGGTGTCGCCATCATTCAGCGCCACGCAGCGGCGGCGCACGCCGTCCTGGGTGTAGCGCACCTGGTGGTCGTCCCAGACGTCGATGCTGATGTTGGTGGGGGGCGCACGTAGCAGCCGCTTGGCACCATCACACACGAGCGTCATGTCAAACGTTGCCACACCGGCGGGCCTGGCTTGGTTGTTGCCGCCGCGCAGCGCTGCCGCCAAAACCCATGCAGCTTCTGGTGGGGTGGGGCGTTGCATCGTGGGCCCATGGTTGGGCTCGTGGTTGAGCTCATGGTTGGGCTCAAGTTCTGCGGCCCATTCATCGAGCAGACCCGTGTGCATTTGCGCGGCGGCAAACTGCGGGTGCGCCAACAAGTCATGCAAAA
>JAYVRO010000140.1:0-7023 GCA_043776165.1 Rubrivivax sp.
GCGCAGTGGGTGTCAGGTGAAAGGTTAACGATGCAGTGGCAGGCATGGTTAACTCAGATGTGGTTCACGGAGTCGGGCAACTCGTAGAACGTGGGGTGACGGTAGACCTTGTCTTCCATGGGGTCGAAGTTCATGGCCTTGTCGGCTGGGTCGCTGGCCGTGATGTCGCTGCTGCGCACCACCCAAACGCTGATGCCCTCTTGTCGACGGGTGTAGACGTCACGCGCCAACTGCAGCGCCATGGTGGCGTCGCTGGCATGCAGACTGCCGCAGTGTTTGTGGTCCAGGCCCGCTTTGGGGCGGAGAAAAACCTCAAAGAGTGGCCATTCATCCTTGACGTCGCTCATGCGGCCTCCTGCTTCACCGACTGCGTCACCAGCTGTTTGCGGGCATAGGCGGTGGCGGCGTCCCGCACCCAGGCACCGTCGTCCCAGGCTTTGACCCGTGCGCCCAGCCGTTCTTTGTTGCACGGCCCATGGCCACCCACAACACGCCAGAACTCGCTCCAATCGATGGGGCCAAAGTCATGCGCTTGTCGTTCAACGTTCCACTTGATCAGCGGGTCGGGCAGGCCCACCCCCAGCACGGCCGCTTGCTCCACACAGGCGTCGACAAATTTTTGCCGCAAGGTGTCGTTGGACAACCGTTTGATGCCCCAGCGCATGCTTTGTGCGCTGTTGGGGCTGTCGTCGTCGGGCGGGCCAAACATCATCACGCTGGGCCACCACCAGCGGTTGATGGCGTCTTGCACCATCGCACGTTGGGCTTCAGTGCCGTCGCGCATCATCACCAGCAGCGATTCGAACCCTTGCCGCTGATGGAAACTCTCTTCGCGGCAGATGCGCACCATGGCCCGTGCATAGGGCGCGTAGGAACAGCGTGTGAGCGGCACCTGGTTCATGATGGCTGCGCCGTCCACGAGCCAGCCAATGGCACCGATGTCGGCCCAGCTCAGCGTGGGGTAATTGAAGATCGAGCTGTACTTGGCGCGGCCACTGTGCAGGGCGTCAAACATCTGGTCGCGGCTGGTGCCCAGGGTCTCGGCGGCGGCATACAGATACAGGCCGTGCCCGGCTTCGTCTTGCACTTTGGCCAGCAGGATGGCTTTGCGTTTGAGCGTGGGCGCGCGGGTGATCCAGTTGCCTTCGGGCAGCATGCCCACGATCTCGCTGTGGGCGTGTTGGCTGATCTGGCGCACCAAAGTTTTGCGGTAGTGCTCGGGCATCCAGTCTTTGGCTTCGATGGGCGTGCCTTCGTCGATGCGTGCGTCAAAACGTTGTTCGAGCACGGCTTCTTCGGCACTGCGCACCGCCTTGCGCTCTTCTTTTGGCGCGGTATCCATGGCTTGGGTGTACATGTTTTTCTACTCCGCTCACTTCGAACGTTGGTCGATGACACGCCGGGCCTTGCCCACGCTGCGCTCGATGGTGCCTTGCAAGCCCACATCCACCGTGGTGCTCACACCGCACAGGGTCTTGATGCGCTCTTGCAGCGCTGCGGCAATGACCGCGCGGTCAGCGCCTGCGTCGCGTGGCGACAGCTCACAGCGCACCAATACGTCGTCGAGCAAGCCGTTGCGCGACACCAGCAATTGATAGTGACCTGACAGTGCCGATTGGGCCAGCACCAGCTCTTCAATCTGCGTGGGGAAGAGGTTCACGCCACGGATGATCAGCATGTCGTCACTGCGCCCCACGATCTTGCCCATGCGCCGCATGCTGCGCGCGGTGGGCGGCAGCAAACGGGTGAGATCGCGCGTGCGGTAGCGGATGACGGGCAGCGCTTCTTTGGTGAGCGTGGTGAAGACGAGTTCACCTTCACTGCTGCCTGTCTTTTCGTCGTACGGCAGCACGGCGCCGGTCACGGGGTCGATGATTTCGGGGTAGAAATGGTCTTCCCAAATCACCGGGCCGTCCTTGCTCTCGATGCATTCGCTGGCCACGCCCGGACCCATCACTTCGCTCAGGCCGTAGATATCGACGGCGTCAATGCCTGCGCTCATCTCGATGTCGCGGCGCATGGCTTCGGTCCAAGGTTCGGCACCAAAAATGCCGACCGACACCGACATGGCGCTGGGGTCTTTGCCTTGCCGACGAAACTCTTCCACGATGACCTGCATATAGCTCGGCGTGACCATCAGGATGTCGGGCCTGAAGTCTTCGATCAGTTGGACTTGTTTTTCGGTTTGTCCACCACTCATGGGCACCACGGTGCAGCCCAATTTTTCAGCGCCGTAATGCGCACCTAAGCCGCCGGTAAAGAGGCCGTAGCCATAGGCCACGTGAACCATGTCACCCGCGCGGCCACCGGCGGCGCGGATGGAGCGCGCCACCAAGTCGGCCCAACGTTCGACATCACCCAAGGTGTAGCCCACGACGGTGGGTTTGCCTGTGGTGCCTGACGACGCGTGAATGCGCGCCACTTGGTTGCGTGGCACGGCAAACATGCCAAAGGGGTAGTTCGCGCGCAGGTCGGCTTTGGCGGTAAAGGGGAACTTGGCAATGTCGTCAAGCGTTTTGCAGTCGCTTGGATGCACACCAGCAGCGTCAAACGCTGCCTTGTAATGTGGAACGTTGGCGTAGGCGTGGTGCAGGGTGACCTGCAGGCGCTGCAGTTGCAAAGCGCGCAGCTCATCGGTGCTGGCGGTTTCTATCGGCTCCAGATCATCTGGCCGGGGTTGTTTCACAGGCACATCAGGTTCCTCTTGTGCAGGGCAGGCCGGCCACCAAGGGCTTGCCCTTCATCGTGTAAGAGCGGCCGCGAAAAGCCGCCACGGCTTCGCCGCGTTGGTTACTGACGTTCACGTCATACACGCCGGTGCGGCCCGACTTGCTGAGCTCTTGCGCTTGCGCCGTCAGCACGTCGCCCAGTTTGGCGCTGGCCATCAGGTTGACATCAAAACCTGAGGCCACCGTCAGCTCGTTGTAGGCATTGCAGGCAAAGGCAAATGCACTGTCGGCCAAGGTGGTGATGAGCCCACCATGGCAGATGGCGTGGCCGTTGAGCATGTCTTGGCGCACGGTCATGCGCATGCGCGATGAGCCAGGGCCCACGGCCAGCAGTTCGATGCCCAGCAGCTGCGTGGCGTGGTCACCGGTGAGCATGGCCTGCGCGCAGGCTTGTGCAACGCTTTGGGCATCGCCGTCCTTGCCCAATGTCGACACGTTAACGATCCTTGAAGACCGCAGGTCGTTTGGCCAGGAAGGCCGCAACGCCTTCGGAAAAGTCGTGTCCGCGGCCCAAGGCGCCCTGCACTCGGGCCTCTTGCGATAGCGCGTCGCCAAAGTCCATGGCCAGGGCGCTGTCGAGCACGGCGCGCGTTTGCGCCAGCGCTTTGGACGACATGGTGCTGAGCTTGGTGCCCAGCACCATGGCGGTTTCCATCAAGGCCGCGTCATCAACGCATTTCCAGATCAATCCGATGCGCTCGGCTTCTTCGGCCGGCATCTTGTCGCCTGTCATGGCATAGCCGATGGCACGTGCGCGGCCTATCAATCGCGGCAACAACCACGTGCCACCACAGTCGGGCACGAGGCCAATCTTGCTGAAGGCCTGAATGAACCCAGCGCTGCGCGCGGCGATGGCGAAGTCGCAGCACAAAGCCAGGTTGGCACCCGCGCCAGCGGCCACGCCATTCACGGCCGCGATCACAGGCACGGGCATGGCCCGCACTTGCATGGCCAAAGGTTTGTAGAAAGCCTCGACCACCGCGCCCACGTCGGGCGCACCACCGTCGGCGCCCATGCCGTCGTTCAGGTCTTGGCCTGCGCAAAAGCCGCGCCCTGCGCCGGTGATGATGACGGCACCCACGTGGGTGTCGGCAGCAGCGGCACGCAGCGCAGGCAACAGCAGCCCGTGCATGGCGGCGGTGAAGCTGTTCAACGCGGCTGGCCGGTTCAGGGTGACGAGACAGATTGCGCCGATGTGGGCAACCAAGATGGGGGCTTCAGACATGCAAACTCCGTGCAGTGGAAGACGCGGTCGACATTGGACTTGACAATTGATTGACCGACCGGTCAGGTAATTTAACAGATGTGCGCCGCCAAGCGTTACTGAGCCGCGTAGCGCTCTTCTAGATAGGCCAACAAAGTGCGCAAGGTTTGAGCTTCTCCGCCCACGGGCCGCCCAGGGCGTGGTGCGTTGTTCCACGCGAACAGGTCGATGTGCAGCCAAGGCAAATCGGCGGGCACGAAGTCTTCCAAAAAGATGGCGGCGTTGATGGCACCTGCCAGCGGCGAGGGCCCCGTGTTGATGATGTCGGCAATGCTGCTTTCAATGCCCGGGTGATAGTCGCGCCACAGCGGCATGTGCCACAGCGGGTCGTGCATGTCCAGGCCAAGATCAACCAAGCTGCGCGCCAGCGCCGTGTCACGGCAAAAGAGTGCCGGTAGCTGCGGCCCCAACGCCACGCGCGCCGCACCGGTGAGCGTGGCCATGTCGATCAGCAAATCGGGCTCGCCCTCGGCCGCGTAGGCCAACGCGTCGCACAAGATGACGCGGCCTTCAGCATCGGTGTTGCCTATCTCGATGTGCAGCCCTTTGCGCGTTTTGAACACATCACCCGGGCGAAAGGCATTGCCTGCGATGGCGTTTTCTACCGCTGGAATGAGCAGCTGCAAATGCACGCGCAATTTGAGCGCCATCACCAGTTGCGCCAAGCCCAGCGCCGTGGCGGCACCGCCCATGTCCTTTTTCATCCAGCGCATGCCATCGGCCCCCTTGATGTCCAGGCCACCGCTGTCAAAACAGACACCCTTGCCAACGAGGCTCAGCTTGGGGTGTTGGGGGTTGCCCCAGTTCAGCTCGATGAGACGCGGCGCACGGGTAGCGGCGCGGCCCACGGCGTGCACGCTGGGGAAGTTCTTCTTGAGCAAATCGTCACCCACGATTTGTTTGAATTTGGCGCCGTGTTGTTTGGCCACCAGGCGCACGGCCTCGGCCAATTCAGCCGGGCCCAAGTGTTCCGCCGGGGTGTTGACCAAGTCACGCGTACTGGCCACAGCGGCGGCCATTAACAAACCACGTTGGGCGTTGGGGCTCGACGGCATGAAGAGCGTGGCCGCTTCTCGTTTGGCGGGTTTGTAGAGATCAAAAACGTAGCCTCCCAACTCCCAAGACAAAGCCGCCGCTTCGTCGTCCATGGCCATTCCATCGGGGGACAAAGCGTAGTTGCCAGGGGGCAATATGCGTGGCAGGGACGACAAGGCAAAGGGGTGGTTGCTGCTTCGCACGCCGGCCCACACTTCAGCCACCTGGCCTGCAGCGTTGGGCACCAAGGCGTGCGTGTCGGGCGCGCCGGTAAAACCGATGGACTTGAACCACTGTTGTGTGGTGGCTGTTGCCGTGTTGAGTTGCGCAGCAAAGTTAGTCGCGGCAACGGCACGGATCCGCACGTGACTGGGCAGAGGTTTCTTGAGTTGTACGGTCATGGTTTTGTTGACAAGTCGGGGATTAAAAGAGAGCTCGAAAATACCTCTTGGGTATTTTTCCAGCGCGTCGGATGCGCTTGCGGTTCATCGTGCATGATGCCGCGCCTCCTCGGTCTGTCCATGCACATTCTCCCCAGTTCGCAGCCGTCCTCCTTGACACCACCGTTGCCTCCAGATCAGCGCATCTACCTCGCGCCCATGGAGGGTTTGCTCGACCACAGCTTGCGCGACGTGATCACGCGCGTAGGCGGCATCGATGTCTGCGTGAGCGAGTTCATCCGCATCACCGATCAGCTGCTGCCCAAGCGCGTTTTTACCCGGGTGGTGCCGGAGCTGTTGAATGGCAGTCGCACCGCTGCGGGTGTGCCCGTGCGGGCGCAATTGCTGGGCAGCGACCCGGCGTGTTTGGCCGACAACGCAGCACGTTTGGCCGAGCTGGAACCTGCAGGCATCGACCTGAACTTCGGCTGCCCCGCCCCCACGGTCAACCGCCACCGCGGCGGTGCTGTGTTGCTCGACGAGCCCGAGCTGGTGCACGACATCGTGGCCGCCGTGCGCCGCGCTGTGCCAGCGCACATCCCCGTCTCGGCCAAGATGCGCCTGGGCAACCGCGACGAGTTGTTGATGCTGGCCAACGCCCACGCCATCGCCAGCGCCGGGGCGAGCGAACTGGTGGTGCATGCCCGTACCAAGCTGCAGGGTTACCGCCCACCCGCGTATTGGGACCAGATCGCGCGCATCCGCCAAGCCGTGGCCTTGCCCGTGGTCGCCAACGGCGAAGTGTGGACAACGCAAGACGCTGTGCAGTGCTTAAAACAATCCGGCTGCGACACGCTGATGGTGGGCCGCGGCATCGTGGCCGACCCGGGTTTGGCGCTGGCCATTCGCGGCCTCAGCGCGCCCACGTGGCAAGCGCTGGTGCCCCTCATCAAACACTTCTGGCACCGCATCGCCAGCCACGTCGCACCCAAGCACCGCGCTGGCCGATTGAAACAATGGCTCAACCTCATGCGGCGGCGTTTTCCGCAGGCGCAAGAGGCCTTTGATGTTGTGCGCACGACGAACGAGCCGGGGGTGGTGCAGGCGCTGCTATTCGGGTCGCGCGACGGTGTTGACCCACACGCAAATGCGCGGTCACGCTTCACTTTTGCAGCTGAATCGAATCAAGCTGAAATTGACTTCGCGGTGCCTCTGAGCTAGCCTTGTTGAAGTTTTCAACAACACGCCCATCGTCATGAGCACCGTCAATTTCAGCATTCCAGAAGACGTCAAGCAAGATTTCAACGCTGCTTTTGAAGGACAGAACAAGAGCGCGGTGTTGACCCAACTCATGCGCGACGCCGTGGCCAAGGTGGCCGAGCAACGGCGCCGTGAAGCCGCAGCCAAACGCATCTTGGCGCGGCTTGGGCAGGCGGTAAAGCGCAGCGATAAAGAGATTGCCGAGTCCCGCCGGGCCATGCGGCCGTGACCCTGGTCATCGATGCCAGCGTGGCAATGAAGTGGTTTCTCGGTAGCCGCCCCGATGAGCCCAACGTTGACGCCGCACTTGACATCTTCAACGGCTACATCAGCGGACGCTACGCGCTGCTGCAAC
>JAYVRO010000141.1:0-2170 GCA_043776165.1 Rubrivivax sp.
AGCAAATACTCGCACTTGCGCCCCGACAAGCCCGCGCTGCGCATGATGTCGATGGACAGGGCCTGCACATCTGCGGGCTCAACGCGGGGGATGGTGGCGCCGGTCGCGTTGCCCAGGGTGACTACAAATCGATCCCACACCGACTGCGCCGCTTTCACCGATATCTGCTGCCCCACGATGGAGCGCGCCAAGGTGGTAAACGCATCACCCCGACTCTGCAAACGGGTCTGTCCGAACTGGGGGATGAGCTTCTTCAAAACGCGGTCGCGACGTGACAAGTGTTTGCAGGCCTCGTCCCAAAAGCCGGGCGTTGCCGCTGGTGCTACTGCGACTGCGACTGGCGCGATGTCTTTGCCGCTGGCTGCGCTCTTCATGTCAGGCCTTGATCCAGGTCGTGCCGCTTGCCGAGTCTTGCAGCACGATGCCTTGCGCGGCCAACTCGGCGCGGATGCGATCGGATTCTTTGAAATTGCGCTCACCTTTGGCCGCGGCCCGGGCTTCTATCAGCATTTGAATGGCCGAGTCGCCAAGTCCAGCGCCAGCTTTCATGAAGGCGCCCGGGTCTTGTTGGAGCATGCCCAGCACACCACCGAGTTGGCGCAGCAAATTGGCGCAGTTCACATCACCTGAACGGTTAGCTTCTGCCGCCAATTCGAACAAAACAGCCACCGCGCCCGGTGTGTTGAAGTCGTCGTCCATGGCAGACCGAAAGGCCACCGCTTGGGGCAAGGTCCAGTCGATGTGATTTGCGCCAGCGGCGACCGGCACGCTGCCCAAGGCGGTGTACAGCCTGCGCAACGCGCTGCGGGCGTCGTCCAGATTGGCGTCGCTGAAATTGAAGGGGCTGCGGTAGTGCGTGCGCAGCATGAAGAAGCGCAGCGTCTCGCCGTCGTAGCGTTTCAGTACGTCTTGGATAGTGAAAAAGTTGCCCAAGGACTTGGACATCTTTTCGTTGTCAACATTCAAGAAACCGTTGTGGATCCACGTGTTGACAAATGGATGGCCGCTTGCGCCTTCGCTCTGCGCAATTTCATTTTCATGGTGCGGAAACTGCAAGTCCATGCCGCCACCATGGATGTCAAATCGCGCTCCCAACAAGGCACAACTCATGGCCGAACATTCAATGTGCCAGCCCGGTCTACCTGGGCCATAACGACTGGGCCATTTGGCGTCTTCGGGCTCACCCGCTTTGGCTGATTTCCAAAGCACAAAGTCCAGTGGATCGCCTTTATCGCCAAGCACGGCCACACGTTCACCGGCGCGCAACTCGTCAAGTGATTTGCCCGACAACTGGCCGTAACTCGCAAAACGACGCACCGCGTAGTTCACATCACCACTGGCGGTTTGGTAGGCCAGGCCTTTGGTTTGCAGCTGTTCAATCAGGCGCAGCATGTGTTCGATGTAATCGGTGGCACGCGGCTCAGCACTGGGTAACTCGAGACCAATGGCGCCGATGTCGCGGTGCATGGCGGCGATCATCTCGTCGGTGAGCGCGCGAATGCTCATGCCTCGTTCCACCGCACGCTTGATGATCTTGTCGTCGACATCGGTGATGTTGCGCACGTAATTCACGGCGTAACCCGAGGCCTGAAGCCAGCGGTAGATAACGTCAAAAGCCATCATCATGCGCGCATGGCCTACGTGGCACAGGTCGTACACGGTGATGCCGCATACATACATGCCAACCTTGCCCGCTTCAATCGGCACAAAGGGTTCCAAGCGGCGGTGCAGCGTGTTGTAAATGCGAAGCGTCATGAGGCAATCGTGATGGTGCGGCCCGAAACCACTCGTGGCTGGTTCGGCAATGCAAAACGGCGCCGCAGTGGCCGACGCCGATAGAATGAAATCAGTATAGCGGCGCCACCCTTGAGACAGTCATGGCGCCAGCCCATCCTCTGCCCTGACATGACCCTGAGAAAACCTGCCGCCCGCTTGCTGCCCACGCGCTTCATCGCGGCCATGTTGAGTGGTTTGCTGTGTGCCTTCACATCGCGGGCCGATGTCCTCGCCGAAGTTCAGGGTCTGGTGGCGCAGGGCCAGTTGCCAGCAGCCTTGCGGCAGGCACAAGCGGCCCTAAAAACCACCCCTGACAGTGCACGTTTGCGCTTTGTCCATGCCTTGATCTTGCTCGACATGCAGCGCAACCTGGACGCCATGAGCGCTTTTGTGG
>JAYVRO010000142.1:0-6980 GCA_043776165.1 Rubrivivax sp.
TCGGCTTGCTCACGCTGGTGGCAATGGGCCAGGTGCGCGCCGTAGAGGCCGCCGCCGCCGCTGGCGTGGCCTTGATCGTCTGGGGTTGGGCAAGTCGCCAACTGAGCCTCAAGGTGCTGCGCGAGGTACTGGACGACGCCATGGTGCTCACCGGCGCGCTTTTTGCGCTGCTACTGGCAGCCACGACCTTCTCGCTGTTGTTGCGCGCGTTTGGTACGGACGTCTTGGTGA
Source organism: Rubrivivax sp. (assembly GCA_043776165.1). Classification (GTDB taxonomy): domain Bacteria; phylum Pseudomonadota; class Gammaproteobacteria; order Burkholderiales; family Burkholderiaceae_C; genus Rubrivivax. The sequence goes on from JAYVRO010000142.1 coordinate 232, forward strand.
CCCGAGGCATGCTGGCGCTGCAAGGTCACCCTGTGTGGGCTCTGATGGCTGTTTTGGCCGTGCTCTTGGTCACGTCATTTGTGCTGGACGCATTTGAGTTGACCTTTCTCGTCGTGCCCATCGTCATGCCACCTTTGCTGGCCCAGGTGGGCGACGCAGCCTGGGTCGCCGCACTCACACTGCTGGTACTGCAACTCGGGTTCCTGCTCCCGCCTTTCGGTTATGCCGTTGTCTTGGCGCAAGCGCAGAACTCACCCCGTGTCGCCGCCGCGACTTTGTTGCGCGCCTTGGCACCCTTCATGGCCTGGTCGGCACTCGTGGTGGCTTCGGTGCTGGTGTGGCCCGCAGTCACGCAATGGCTGCGCACGGCACCAGCTGCCGTGCAGGGTGAGACCTTATCCAACGACGCCGTTGAGAAAGCCATGCGCGACATGTCGCGCAAACCGTGACGCGCAACACCCAGCAAAAAGGCCTCGCATCGCGAGGCCTTCTAACATTCGATATCAGCGGCAATTACAGACGCTGGCTTTGCATGAAGTCATCAAAGCTGGCTTCCGTGAAGCGGAACCACAGGTTGGCGTCACGGCGGAAGGCGGAGTAGTCGTCGTAAACCTTCTTCCAGTTCGGGTTCTTGGCCGAGAGCTCGCTGTAAAGCGCCATGGACTCTTTGAAGGCGCCGTCCATCAAGTCTTTGGGGAAGCGGAAGAGCTTGGCGCCACCGGCCACGAGCTGCTTGAGTGAACCCGCATTGCGTGCATCGTATTTGGCTTGCATGTCCACGTGGGCATATGCGCTGGCCGATTCGATGATCGCCTTGTACTCGGGCGACAGTGAGTCGTAGGCCTTGGTGTTGACGAACAGGTCGAGCTGCGGGCCACCTTCCCACCAGCCTGGGTAGGCATAGAAGGGGGCAATCTTGTAGAAGCCCAGCTTGAAGTCGTCGTACGGGCCCACCCATTCGGCGGCGTCGATGGTGCCCTTTTCAAGAGCGGCGTAAATATCGCCACCGGGGATGTTTTGTGGCACACCGCCGATGCGTTCCACGACCTTGCCAGCAAAGCCGCCAACGCGGAATTTCAAACCCTTGAAGTCAGCCATCGACTTGACTTCTTTTCGGAACCAGCCGCCCATTTGGGCCCCGGTGTTGCCCATGGGGAAGTTGACGATGTTGTAGTTGCGATAGAACTCCCGCATCAGCTTCAGGCCATTGCCTTCGTACATCCAGGCCGTCATCTGGCGGCTGTTCAGGCCGAACGGGATGGCGCAGCCCAGTGCAAACGTTTCGTCCTTGCCGAAGAAGTAATAAGGCGCCGTGTTGGCCATCTCGACCGTGCCAGCCTGCACACCGTCCACCACGCCAAAGGCAGGCATCAGCTCACCGGCAGCGTGTGTGCTGATCTGGAACTTGCCACCCGTCATGTCGCTCACCTTTTTGGCGAAGACATCAGACACACCAAACAGCGTGTCGAGTGACTTGGGGAAGCTCGACGCCAAGCGCCAACGGATGGTGGCTTGAGCGTGCACGATGGCCGGGGCCATGCCAGACGCGAGCACGCCGGCGAGGCCAGCACCTTGAATCAGTGAACGACGTTCCATGCGAAATCTCCTGAGGTGAAAGTCGGAAAGATGGGCGCCCGCAAAGGGCAGAAACGCTGCAATTTTAGGAGCTGTGAATTTTCACCGCTGGGCGGGTTTACCCGCTTCGTCGCGGGACAGTGAGGGTTCAAGAACCGGCCAATTGCATGCCGTCAACAAGTGCTGAGCCGATGGATTTGGCGCCCTGGCAGTACACATCGGCGCCAATGCCCTGGATGCCCTTGAGCATGTTGCGCAAATTGCCTGCGATGGTCACTTCTTCCACCGGGAAGGCAATGCGCCCGTCTTCTACCCAAAAGCCCGCTGCACCACGCGAATAGTCGCCTGTCACGTAGTTCACGCCCTGGCCCATGAGCTCGGTGACGAACAAACCACGGTGCAACTTCTTGAGCATCTCGCCGAGGTTGTCGCCGGGCTTGGTGCGCTTGCTCGTCATGCGCAAGTTGTGCGAACCACCGGCGTGGCCCGTGGTGCGCATGCCTAACTTTCGAGCTGAGTAGGTCGACAGAAAGTAACTTTGCACAACACCGCTTTGCACCAATTGCCGCGCCACTGTGCGCACGCCCTCGTCATCAAAGGGCGAGCTGCCTTTGCCTTTCAACTCGAACGGGTCTTCAGCGACATTGATGTGTGCCGGCAAGACCTTTTTGCCCAGGCAATCGACCAAAAAAGTCGTCTTGCGGTACAGCGCCCCACCCGAGGTGGCCTGCACGTAGGCGCCGAGCAAACCCGCTGCCAGAGGCGCTTCAAAAAGCACTGGCACTTTGGCTGTGGGCACACGACGAGAGTTCAAACGCGACAGCGCGCGCTCCGCGGCGTAGCGGCCAACCGCCTCGGGGCTGGCCAATTCGGTGGCGTCACGCTCTGACGTGTACCAAGCGTCGCGCTGCATGCCCTTGCCCTTGCCTGCAATGGGCGACACCGACAAGTAATGGCGCGAGCTGGCATAACCACCCCGAAAACCACGCGAGTTGCCCGACCAAAAGTGCGATTGCTGGGCTGACGTTCCTGCGCCTTCTGAATTGCTCACGCGCTTGCTCGTGCCCAGTGCGGCTGCCTCGCAGCGTTTGGCCAGCTCGGCGGCTTGCGCGGCGTCAATCGTCCACGGGTAGAACAGCTCGAGGTCACGCGCGGCTTCAGCGGCTGTGGCCAAGTCAGCGGCATCGGGCAAACCCGCCGCCACATCTTCCGCTGTAAAGCGCGCAATGTCGTAGGCCGCTTGCACGGTTTGGCGCAATGCGGCTGGCGAAAAATCAGAAGTGCTGGCGTTGCCACGGCGCTGGCCGAGATAGACGCTCACACCCAAGGATTTGTCGCGGTTGCGCTCGACATTTTCCAGCTCGCCCATGCGCACAGACACCGACAAACCAACGCCCTCGGACACTTCGACGCCTGCGTCTGTTGCCCCCATCTCGCGCGCCAGCTTCAAGGTGTCGTCCACCATCTGCTGGAACGTTGCGCGGCTGTAGGCAAAACCGGTGTCGGTGCGGGAAGGAGATGTCATCAGATGGGGCGCGCGAGGGCTCGCGTTCGCAGTGGTTTGGGTGTGAAGAAAGACGCGAAAAATAGAGAGAAATCACCCGTCTATGATAGCTGCCGATCCAATGTCAAACCCATCATGGGGCCCAACCCACAGCGGCTGCGTCCCCCAGGTTGGCAGCGCGTACCCACCCCTACTTTCGCAACCCCTTCATGCCCAAACGCGCAGCCCCGCACCGCGGTGTAGACATTCACTACGGCGATCAAAACAACGCGGGCTCCCTGGTCGATCCACGCGACCCTCGCGACCAGCGCCCGAGCAAAACGCAGCTCAAGCAACTCTCCCAAGATCTACAAGACTTGGGCGTGGCTGTGTCGGCGTTGAGCGATCAGCGCTTGGCGCGCATCGACATGAGTGACTCGCTTCGCGACGCCATCACAACGTATCGCAAGACCAAGTCTTTCGAAGGTCGCCGCCGCCAGATGCAATATGTGGGCAAGCTCATGCGCCAGGCCGATGAAGACGCACTGCGCGAAGCCGTCGCCGAAGCCACCATTGGCTCAGCCCGCGAAGCCTTGCTGCTGCATGAAACCGAGCGCTGGCGCGACGAGTTGATCGCCCACGACGAAGCCATGACAAAGTGGCTCGCCGAACATCCCGACACCGACACCCAGCAACTGCGCAGCCTGGTACGTGCTGCCAGGCGCAACGCAGCCAACATCTCGGTGGAGCAGCGTCAACCCAAGGCGAAACGCGAACTCTTTCAATTCATCAAGCCAATGATCGTTTTGCCCGGCGCCACAACATCGCCTCTGGCCACATGAGCGACATGAACGACGTGAGCGCGATGACCGACTTTGACCCCGTTTGCATCGGCCTGGTGTCCGTCAGCGACCGCGCCTCTGCGGGCGTCTATGAAGACAAAGGCATCCCGGCGTTGCAAGATTGGCTGACTCGCGCGCTGCGCAACCCCATTACCTGGGTGCAACGCCTGATCCCCGACGAACAAGCGCGCATCAGCGCGGCGCTCTGCGAACTGGTGGACGACGAGCTTTGCAACCTGGTACTGACCACCGGCGGCACCGGCCCCGCGCCACGCGATGTAACACCAGAAGCGACGCTGGCCGTGGCGCACAAGGTGATGCCAGGTTTTGGTGAGCAGATGCGGCAGATCGGTCTGGCCTTTGTGCCCACGGCCATCTTGTCGCGCCAAACGGCGGTGATCCGTGGCAGGGCACTCATCATCAACTTGCCCGGCCAACCCAAGTCGATTGCCGAAACCTTGCAAGGTTTACCCAACGCCAACCCGCCCGTGCAAGGCATCTTTGCTGCAGTGCCCTACTGCGTTGACTTGATCGGCGGGCCCTACATCGAAACCGACGAGGCGCTGTGCAAGGCCTTCAGGCCGAAGTCGGCGCTGCGCCCGCCTCGGCTCAGCTGAAACCTTACTTCACCAAACGGTTCAAACGCTCAGCGTCAAAGTTGGCCGTGGTGTGCGCGTCTTGCGGCACACAGTCACCCAACGGCAATTCACGCGAGCGCACCGAGAGTTTTTCAATCGCCTGCCAGAGCAGGGCAATTTGATGTTCATGGCCATGCGCGTTGTCGATCAAGCCCTTCATGGCCTGCGCCACAGGGTCGTCGCCTTGCGTCACGCCATAGGCCGAAAACCCCATCTTGGCGGCCGCTTCTTCACGTGTGGCATCGGCATGGGCCAAGATCATGCGCGCCGGGTTGCCCACCGCCGTAGCGCCTGCAGGCACGGGCTTGGTGACCACGGCGCCAGAGCCCACGCGCGCACCGTCCCCCACGGTGAAGCCTCCAATCACTTGGGAATTGGCACCCAAGATGACACCACGGCCCAGCGTGGGGTGGCGCTTGGCACCCTTGGTCAGCGCCGTGCCACCCAACGTAACACCTTGGTAGATGGTGCATTCGTCGCCCACTTCAGCGGTTTCACCGATCACCACGCCCATGCCGTGGTCAATGAAGACACGATGGCCGATGGTGGCGCCGGGATGAATTTCGATGCCGGTCAAAAATCGAGCAACGTTTGAGATGACTCGGCCGGTCCAAAACCAACCACGCTGCCAAAACCATCTGGCGCGACGGTGAAGCACCAACGCGTGCAAGCCTGGGTAACAAGTGAGCACCTCCCACACCGAGCGCGCAGCGGGGTCGCGTTCCAGGATGCAGGCAATGTCTTCACGCAGGCGGTTGAACATGGTGGCGGTGGAAGTTGTGTCTTGCGTCAAGCAGGGCCGCGCAGTTTAGCGGCGCGGGCAACCCCACGCAGGATGTGGACTTCTTCGGCGCTGAGCTGCGCCCGATTGATGAGTTGCTGCAAACGCGGCATGAGTTTTTTGGGCGCAGCAGGGTCAAGGTACCCGATCGCGATGAGTGTCTCGCGCCAATGCGCGAGCAGGCCATTGATGGCTTGTGCATCGGCCAATGTCGTGTCGGTGATGCGCGGCGCGACATCAAAACCGCCCAGCGCCTGGCGCCAGTCGTAGGCGACGAGCTGCACGGCTTGCGCCAAATTCAGTGAACCGTACTCGGGGTGCGTGGGCACGCTGAGGCAGGCGTGGCAACGGTAGACGTCGTCATTCGACATGCCCGTGCGCTCGGGCCCAAACACCAAGGCCACACGATGCTCGCTGGTTGCGAGTGCGCTGAAATGCTGGCGCGGCGCGAACGTGGCGGGGCCAAAGTCGCGTGGCGTCATGGCCGTGGCGCAGGCCCAGGTGATGCCATCCAATGCGTCGTTCAAACTGTCCACCACGCGCGCCCCGGCCAGCACGTCGGCGGCGCCGCTGGCCAGGGCCAAGGCCTCATCGCGTTGCAGTACATCGGCAAAACGTGGGCGCACCAGCACCAAGTCTGAAAAGCCCATCACCTTCATGGCGCGCGCCGTGGCGCCCACGTTGCCCGCGTGGCTGGTTTCGATCAAGACAAAGCGGGTGGCGTCAATGCAGTTGCCTTGGGAGTCCTCGTTAAGCAAGTGACGGGGGTTGTCGCTGTAGGTGTCGGTCATGGAAGAGTCAAAGCAGTGCCCCGCTAAAATGCGCGCCTCTCGCGTGGACTGCATTGTCTTCGCGCCGCTCTTTTTCACCACCAGCATCTCCAACCACCAGGACACCCATGTCGCAAGCCCTGCACCCCATGCTCAACATCGCCATCCGGGCGGCGCGCGCAGCGGGCTCCATCATCAATCGCGCGGCACTGGACTTGGAGGTCATCAGCGTGGGCCGCAAGGGGCCCAACGACTTCGTCAGCGAGGTCGACCAGAAGGCCGAGCAGGCGATCATCGACATCCTCTTGGAAGCCTATCCGGGCCACGGCATCTTGGCCGAAGAATCGGGCCGCAGCCACGGAGCACGCGACAGCGAATACACCTGGATCATCGACCCACTGGACGGCACCACCAACTTCTTGCACGGCTTCCCCGTCTACGCCGTGTCCATCGCCCTGGCGCACAGAAACGTGGTGCAACAAGCCGTGGTGTACGACCCGACACGCAACGACCTGTTCTACGCCTCGCGCGGCAAAGGCGCTTTCATGAACGACCGCCGTCTGCGCGTGAGCAAGCGCATTCGCTTGGCCGACGCACTCATCGGTACGGGCTTCCCTTTTCGCAAAGGTGATAACTTCAAACGTTACGTGAAGATGTTTG
>JAYVRO010000143.1:0-6964 GCA_043776165.1 Rubrivivax sp.
GTCTCCCGTCTTGACTTCGGCCACATTCTTTTTGATAACGCCTTGGTCCACGAGCGTGAGCCATTGCTGCATGCCCTTGGCTGCCGCGGCTTTGTCCAGAGTGAGCTTGCCGCTGGCATCGTTGAACTCCTTGCCCTGGCTCCAATAGGGCAACAAGAAAGTGCACACTGCGCCTTCAATTGGCGCGCCTTGGATGGACAGACCTTGCAGGTTGGCGTCGCCTTCGGCCTTCATCACTTTTTGTGCAGCAGCGCTGAGATCGTCCCAGGTTTTGGGCTCCGCTATCTTGTGTTTTTCGAGCAGGTCTTTGCGGTAATACATGAACATCGCGTCAGCAAAACCGGGCAGGGCCGCGAGCTTGCCTTTAACAACGTTTGACGTGAGGTAAACCGGCAAAAATGGCTTGAGCGCTGTGGCAGGTGCACCGACATAAGCGTCGAGTGGCTCCAACCAACCGGCACCGTAATACTGCGCGGGGTTGACGATGTCGATCAAGAAAATGTCGATGCTGCTGTCTTTGGCGTTGAGCACCGTGCTGAGGTACTGGCGCTGCAGCTCCGACGTGGCGCCGCCCGTCTCTATCTGCACCTTGACGCCTGGGTTGGCGGCCTGGTAGCGGTCGAACATCACGCGCATGAGGTCAGGGCGTTGCGATTGGCCGCCCGAGAAAACACGCAAGGTGGTTTGCGCCATGGCGCTGCCCATCAGCGCGGCGCTGGCAAGCAGGGCAAGGGCAAGTAGGCGGGTGTTGTGCATGGGATGTCTCCGACTGAAGCGGCTGTTAATCGTGTGGTTCCGAATGGTGCGGCTACTGATGGTGTGATTACTAGCGGTGCGACTACTAGCGGTGCGACCACTAACGGCCCAGTGCCTGGCCGGTCAGTTTGTCAAACAAATGCAAGTGGTTCGGGTTCAGGTGCACCGCCAACGTGCTGCCCGGTGCGGCCTGAAACGCGGCGCTCACGCGGGCCATCATTTCGCAGTTGCCAAGCTGCACCGTGATGAGGGTTTCGGCACCCAGTGGCTCGAGCAAAGAGAGCTTGGCTGGCAGCTCGATGTCCGAGTCTGACTGGGCCGTCAAGTGCAGGTTCTCGGGCCGCAAACCCAGCGTTCTTTCACCGTTGTGGCTGGCCAATCGATACGGCAGTGCCAGTCGCAACGGGCCCAGTTCTGCGTAGCCTTCACGCACAAAACAAGCTGCCAAGTTCATGGGCGGCGCACCCGTGAAGCCTGCGACGAACAACGCTGCGGGCCGGTTGTAAACCGCCTCTGGGGTGTCGTGCTGCATCTTGTGTCCGGCTTGCAGCACAACGATGCGGTCGGCCAGCGTCATCGCCTCGGTTTGGTCGTGAGTGACGTAGATGATGGTGGCCCCCAGGCGCTGATGCAGGCGCTTGATCTCGGTGCGCATTTCATTGCGCAACTGGGCGTCGAGGTTGCTCAGCGGTTCATCGAACAAAAACACTTTGGGCTGGCGCACGATGGCGCGGCCGATCGCCACCCGTTGGCGCTGGCCACCCGAGAGTTCACGCGGTTTGCGCTCAAGCATGTGGTCAATGCGCAAGAGCGCAGCGACATCACCCACACGCTGCTTGATCTCGGCTTCAGGTGTGCCACGCAGGCGCAGGCCAAAAGCCATGTTCTCGAACAGGTTCTTGTGCGGGTACAGCGCGTAGTCTTGAAAGACCATGGCGATGTCGCGCTGACGCGGCGGTAGCTCGTTCACGACTTTGCCGTCGATCAGTACCTGACCACCGGTGATGGGCTCCAATCCAGCGATCATGCGCAGCAAGGTACTCTTGCCGCAGCCTGAAGGGCCCACAAAAACCACGAACTCGCCGTGCTCGATGTTCAGGTCAATGCCGTGGATGACAGCCGTGTGGCTGTCGTAGGTCTTGCTGACCTGGCGCAGTTCAACGCTGGCCATGGTTTCTAGACTCAGTAACCCGAAGCCGATTGGGTACCGGTGGACACGCTGTGAACGTGCTCGGTGTCTTGCGCCCTCAGGGCTGTGATGGCAGCCTGGCAAGCGCGCATCAAGAGGCCCAGGTCTGACGCGATGGCCAAAAAGTCATAGCCCATGGCACGGTACTGGGCCACCACTTCGGGTGTGCCGCCCACCGTGCCGATCGGTTTGCCCACGGCCTTGCAGCGGCGCGCGCAATCGGCCATCACACTCATCACGGCGAGGTGAGTTAACTTTCCGACATGACCCATGGCGCCCGACAGGTCACCCGGCCCCATGAAGATGGCGTCCACGCCGTCTACTGCGGCTATGGCTTCCAGTTGCGCCACGGCCGAGGGCGTCTCTAGCTGCACGATGACCGAAACATTGGCGTTGGCGGTGTTGAAGTAGTCGGGCGCGGTGCCAAATCTGGAGCCCCGGCTCATGCCCGCCATGCCGCGAATGCCCTGCGGTGCATACCGCGCTGCGGCCACGGCAGAACGCGCTTCATCAGCGTTTTGCACAAAGGGCACCAACAGCGTTTGCGCGCCGGCGTCCAGCACACGTTTGATGCCCACGGTGTCATTCCAGGGCACCCGCACCACTGGCAGCATGCGCGTGCCCGCGATGGCTTGCAGCACGTGCACCAGACCCATCAAGTCGAGCGGCGAGTGCTCCATGTCCACCACCGACCAATCAAAGCCCGCATGCCCCACAGCTTCGGCCACGAGGGGGCTCGCAGACATCACCCACGTGCCCATGGGCGGGTGGCTGCCAGCGCGTTGAAGGAGGTGGTGGAAGGGGTTCATGGGGTCGCCTTGGCGTCGTTCGCGAGTGGGGCCAGTCGTGATGGTATGGCTCCTTCCCCCTGTCAGGGGGAAGGTTGGGATGGGGGTGGAATGGTGGTGTTGTGATCTGGCTGATTTGACTGCCGCGATTTACCCCCACCCTAGCCCCCCCTGGCAGGGGGAGGGAACAGGTCAATCAAAAGTCGTACCTAAAGTTCACGCCCCAGTAACGCTGGTCATCACGCGGCACATAACGGTTGATGTGGTTGCCCGAGCTTTGAACCAAGGTGGCGTAACTCTGGTCCGTCAGGTTGCGGCCCACCAAGGCCAAGCTCCAGCCCGCCGTACTTTGCAAGGCGACGCGGGCGTTGACGATGGTGTACTCCGACTGCACCGAGTCGGGCTGTTGTTGCAGGTCGAACTTGGTGCGACTTTGCCAACTGGCGTCCATGCCGTAGTCAATGCTCAAGTTGCCACCCAGGGGCTGGGTGTACTTCATGCGCAAGCTGGCTTTCCAGTCGGGCGCAAAGGGCAGCGGCTGACCGTTGACATCGCAACTGGCTGCTGCGCCAACGGGGCAGTTGAATTGCTTGATGCGCGCAACGATGTTGGCCAGGCCTGCCGAGACATTAAAGTTTGAGGTGACCTTGGCCGTGAGGTCGAGCTCGACACCTTTGGTGCTGACCTTGCCTGCGTTGATGAGGCGCGTGACGATGACCCCGTTCAGTAAATCTGGTACGTTGGCCTGATAGCCCGCGTATTCGGTTTGGAAGGCCGCCACGTTCAGGCGCAACGTGCGGTTCAACAGCTCCGACTTCACACCCACTTCAAAAGACTTGCTCTTTTCTGGTGACAGCACGTTGTCTTGTGTAGGCGACATGTTGAAGAACACGTTGTAAGCCGGGCCTTTGTAGCCGCGTGAATACGTGGCGTAGGCCATCAAGTCTTTGCTGAACTCGTACTGAGGCCCGAAGCGGCCCGACACCGCGTTGGTGCTGGTATTGCCCGTGACCGTGGCGCGCGTGGCACCCACGCCCGGTACGCCCGTGTTGCTGGCCACGCGGCCGTGGTAGTACGACAAGTCGTCTTGCGTGTAGCGCAAGCCGGCAATGGCGCGCAAGCGGTCGCTGAAGTTGATGGTGCTTTCACCAAACAGCGCCTTGCTGGTGTTTTGCACGCCATAAGTGGCCACGCCGTTGTCACTGGTGACGGAACCCGCCGAACAAGGGACCAAGCCCGAAGGCAAGGCCGCCGCGGTACTGCCCGCGCAGCGCGTTACATCGCGGCGATATGTCTCGTCGTCTTTGCCTTTGAAGTAGTACAGGCCTGCCACGTAGTCCACCGTTTGTTTGCCGGTGCTGGCGATGCGGAACTCTTGCGTGAACTGGCTGAAATCGAGGTCCCCCTTGTCGGCCGTTTGTGCAAACTGACGGTAGATGGTGGACAAGCGGTCTTGGTCCTGGAACTGCTGGTTTACCCAGCCGCGGTGCGCGGTGATGGACGTGAGCTGCACGCTGCTCATCGTGTAGTCCACCTGTGCCGACAAACCTTGATTGGTGTCGGTGACGCGGGTCTTCATCTCGCTGTTGATCTGCCGGTTGGTGGGCGAGGGCACCACCGGCGCTTGCGCCGCCGCAAAGAGCGGGTTGGCGGTGGTGGCCAAGCTGGGGTAGGCGTGCACATCGGTGGCGTATGACACACCCGTGGGCGTGGTGTCGGTGGCCTTGGTGTGGTCGGCAATGAGCGTGATCTTCAGGTCCTTGCTGGGTGTGATGTCGATGCGGGCACGCACGCCTTGGCGGTCGTAGCCGTTTACCTTGGAGCCATCAAAAACGTTCTTCACGTTGCCGTCGAATTTGGCGCTCATCACCGAGATGCCGCCCTTGACCATGTCATTGCCACCCGAAACACCCAGGCGAATGCGGTGCTCGTTGCCCGAGTACAGCGAGAGATCGGCGTAACCGGCCAAACCCTTGGCCGGCGCGCGCGTGATGATGTTGATGACTCCGGCTGAAGAGTTCTTGCCAAAGAGTGTGCCTTGCGGGCCACGAAGCACTTCTATGCGGTCCACTTCAACCAGGTCCATCGTGGCTTGTCCAGGGCGACCCGTGACGACGCCATCGAGCACGGTCGACACCGTGGGCTCGACGCCCGGCGAAGTAGAAATCGTGCCCACCCCGCGAATGAAGAGCGCTGAATCCTTGTTCGACGCATTGGCGCGGTAGTTCACGGTGGGGATTTGCGCCGTGATGGTCGACATGTTGTTCAGGTTCAACTCTTCAAGCGCACCACCCGATATCACCGACACGGCAATGGGAGTGCTTTGCAGCGGCTGCGCGCGCTTGGTGGCGGTGATGATCACCGTGTCGAGCTGCGTACTGTCTTGCGCCTGCACAGGCAACGCGGCGATGCAGGCCGAGGTGATCAAGCTCAGGCGCCAAGCTTGGCGTGAAGAGCGGGCGGTGGCGAATTGGGCTGATGTCATGCGAGTCTCCAAGGGGGTTGATGGGGTGTCAGATTCGAGGTGTCTGATCGAGTCATGTCAAAAGTTGTATCTGGTCAAATTGATTCAAAAACGGGTAACAGGGTCAAAAAATAACGGGCTCAGGGGTGGACGCATCGCCTTGCAAAAAATCAAAGTCGCAGCCTTCATGGGCTTGTGTCACGTGTTGTTTGAAGAGCCGTGCGTAACCGCGCACGTACACCTCGGCAGGGGGCGTCCATGCGGCGCGGCGCGCGGCCAGTTCTTCGTCGCTCACCGCAAGATGGAGGCGGCGTGCGTCAACGTCGATTTCGATCACGTCACCCGTCTGCACCAGCGCCAGCGGGCCGCCCACGGCACTTTCCGGTGAGATGTGCAGCACACAACTGCCGTAGTGCGTGCCGCTCATGCGGGCATCAGACAAACGCAGCATGTCGCGTACACCGCGCTGCAAGAGCTTCTTGGGAATGGGCAAGTTGCCCCACTCGGGCATGCCCGGTGCTCCCACAGGCCCCGCGTTGCGCAACACCAGCACGGTGTTTTCGTCGCAGTCCAGATCGAGGTCGGCCATCGCGGCCAACATTTCAGATTGATTGTTGAAAACGAGGGCGCGGCCTTTGTGCTGCCGGAACTGCGCGGACATCGCCGATGGCTTCATCACCGCGCCTTCAGGTGCCAGGTTGCCACGCAAAACAGCCATGGCGTTGGCGCTCACGGGCCTGCTCAAGGGGCGAATCACCTCGGGGTCAAGCACTTCCACACCTTGCAAGTTTTGGCCCAGCGTGCGCCCCGTGACGGTGAGTTCTTCGAGTGAAAGTTCAGCCCGCAGCTCGCCCATCAAAGCAGGCAGACCCCCGGCGAAATAAAAGTCCTCCATCAAGCGCTCGCCGCTCGGAAAGAGGTTGGCCAGCACGGGGATGCGCCGCCCCATGGCGTCCAAATCGTCGAGCGTGAAGGGCACGCCCGCGCGTCGCGCCATGGCGATGAGGTGAACGGCCGCGTTGGTCGAGCCGCCCAGCGCCATTTGTACCGCAGCAGCGTTCAAAAACGAGCCCCGTGTGAGCAGCCGCCTGGGCGTGAGGTCTTCAAAGATCATCTGCACGATGCGCTCACCGCTGGTGGTGACCATGCGGGTGTGCGCCGCGTCCATGGCAGGGATGGACGTGCTGCCCGGCAGCGCCAAGCCCAGTGCTTCAACCAGCGCTGTCATGGTGCTGGCGGTGCCCATGGTGTTGCAGGTTCCGGGGCTGCGCGTCATCTTCGATTCAAGCTGCACCCACTCCTGTGGTGTCACGTGGCCGGCTTGCAACTCGTCCCAGAACATGCGCGTGTGTGTGCCCGCGCCAATGCTGCGTGTCACACCCGCCTTCACATGCCTGTCGTTCAGCATCGGGCCTGCTGCGCAATAAAGCGTGGGCAAGCCCATGCTGATAGCGCCCATCACCGTGCCCGGCGTGGTTTTGTCGCAGCCCGCCAGCAGCACCACGCCGTCGACAGGGTGCGAGCGCAGCAGCTCTTCGACTTCCATGGCCAGCAAGTTGCGATAGAGCATGGTGGTGGGCTTGACCATCACTTCGCCCAAGCTCATGGCGGGCAACTCAAAGGGCAGGCCACCGGCCATCAACACGCCCTTTTTGACCGACTCGGCGCGCTCGCGCAAATGCGCGTGGCAGGGCGACAGATCGCTCCAGGTGTTGATGATGGCCACCACCGGTTTGGTGAGCACGTCTTCACGGCGCAGGCCCATTT
>JAYVRO010000144.1:0-6951 GCA_043776165.1 Rubrivivax sp.
CGGCAACGCTTTGATCGACTGATCGATGCCATCGCGCACACGTTCAAGCAAGCGGTTGCGTGCGGCGTCATGAGCCCGGTTCAAGGCATTCTCGAAGGCCAGCACGTCAGCCGAACCATGGCTCTTAAAAACGAGGCCGCGCAGGCCGAGCAAAGCAGCACCGTTGTAGCGGCGCGGGTCGACCCGGGTTTTGAATCGTTTGAGCGCGGGCAAAGCCACCAGAGCGGCCACTTTGGCCAGGAGACCGCGGGTGAATTCTTGGCGAATGAAATCGGTGAGCATCGAGGCCAAGCCCTCACTGGTCTTGAGCAGCACGTTGCCAACAAAACCATCACACACCACGACATCGGTCGTGCCTTTGAAAATGTCGTTGCCTTCCACGTTGCCGTGGAAGTTGATCAAACCCAATTCCGCCACGGCGCGCAGTATTTCAGAGGCGCGCTTGATGGTGTCGCTGCCCTTGATGAGCTCTTCCCCAATGTTGAGCAATCCAACGCTGGGTTGCGCCTTGCCATCGATGGCAGCCACCAAAGCGCTGCCCATCAGCGCAAATTGCAAGAGTTGCTCGGGTGTGCAATCGACGTTGGCGCCGAGGTCGAGAACGGTGGTGAAACCATCGCGCCGGTTGGGCATCACCGCAGCGATGGCGGGGCGATCGATGCCTTCCAGCGTTTTCAGCACATTGCGTGCCACGGCCATCAAGGCCCCCGTGTTGCCGGCAGACACACATGCATGCGCAGCGGGTTCGGTGCCGGTCTCGGCGTCGGTTTTCAGCTGGCTGAGGGCCACGCGCATGGACGAATCACGCTTTCGACGCAACGCCACTTCAACCGGGTCATCCATCGCCACGACTTCGCTTGCCACCACGGTGCGGCAACGCGACCAAGAACTGGCAGCTTCAATGGCCGCAGCCGTGCCGACAAGAACGATCTCGGCGTGCGCATGTCTTTCGAGGAAATTGCGACACGCTGGAAGCGTGACAGCCGGGCCGTGATCGCCACCCATGGCGTCAACCGCCAAACAAACGCGCGTCAACGGCGCCAAAGCGGTTGACGAGATCATGGATCAGAACGCCGAACCAGCATGGCGTTCATTGCGGCTAGCGCGGCCAGCCCCAATCCCTACCAAAAATCAGGCGTCGGCCTTGGTCTTGAGCACTTTGCGCCCACGATAAAAACCGTTGGGGCTGATGTGATGACGCAAGTGCACTTCACCGGTGGTGGGCTCGATGGCCGTGCCGGGCGCGGCCACGGCATTATGCGAACGGTGCATGCCGCGCTTGGAGGGCGACTTCTTGTTTTGTTGGACAGCCATCAAAATCTCCTGAGAGGGGTGGCGCCGAAAGCGAAAGATCGCAAGTGATCGAGACTGATCGGGCCGTGGGTCGTGCTTGGGGACTTGGACTTCGGTGGGCCAGGTAGCACCCCGGTCAACCCAATGAACATCCCCGGACGAACAAAAAACCAACGTCGGGCAGCCCGCAAAGCCGAGCAGTATAGCAGCATCACCTGATTCACAGCCCCTTCACATGCGCCACTGCGCCATTGCATCGCACCCCTGCGATCGTCACAGCCGGGTCACTTTGGTGTTGTGCTCTTTTTCAACGCTGCCAAGGCTGCAAAAGGATGAGGTGGCTTGTCCTCGATTAGCGTCGACTCATCTGTGCCGTTATCAGAGCCTTGCATCAAAGGTTGCGGGCACACCTGGTGACGCGGCACGATGGGCAGGGCCAGGATCAACTCATCTTCCACCAGTTCAGTCAGGTCCAATTGGCGCACCAAAACCAAGACGTCGTCTTCGCTTTCTTCGTCCAGCTGCGCGGCCTGGTCTTCGTCGCGAGCGAACAAGAAGTGCCGGTCGATGTTCATGCGCGCAGTCATCGGCATCAGGCAGCGCTGGCACTCCAGGCGAATCAAGGTGTTGGCTTTCAGATGCAGCCACACTTGAGGCACGCCACCCGTGACCGCACGTTCTTCACACGACACCGACCATTGCACCTCGGTTTGCGGCGCGTCGGCCAAGAGCGGCAAGGTGTCGGCGGTCAGGCGTTTGAATTGCTCTTGTGGCCAAACGCCATGGAGGTTTGCTGATTGGTGGGCAAGCTGCTTCACATCCAGGCGGCGGGGGTCGAGTTCTCGCTCTTTCACCCGGGCAGTGTAGTGGCGTGGATGGGACAATCTCGCCATGCTCCACCCTACCTCGAAAAACCCACCAACCCGGCTCATCCTGGCTTCCACGTCACTTTACCGACGTGAATTGTTAGCACGTTTGCGTTGCCCGTTTGCGGTGTTGTCGCCTGAGGTCGATGAGACTCCCTTGCCTGGCGAAGCACCTGCCGCATTGGCGCAACGATTGGCGTTGGCCAAGGCCAATGCAGTGGCGCGGCAACACCCCGATGCCCTTGTCATCGGCTCAGACCAAGTGGCCGATCTCGCCGGGCAAGCGATCGGCAAGCCAAGCAATCATGCTCGCGCCACTGCGCAATTGCGCGCCATGCGCGGGCAGCGTGTCCTCTTTCAAACCGCTGTCGCAGTGGTCCACGCCAGCGCCGCTTTTGCACGCTGTGAACTGGCCACGGTCGCCGTTCAGTTCCGCGATCTGAGCGACCTGGAAATTGACACTTATCTGCTCCTTGAAGAACCCTATGACTGCGCAGGCAGCGCCAAATGTGAGACCTTGGGCATCACCCTGCTGGACACGATCCACAGCGACGACCCCACGGCACTCATCGGTTTGCCCCTGATTCGCACCAGCGAATTGCTGCGCCAGGCCGGGTTCAACGCGTTGTTGGCAGCGACATGACGCCCGGTTCAGCGCTTGTAGCGACGCCAGGCCCAGCCCTTGGCACGGTAGCAACCAAAACAGGCCACTTGATCCTCGTGCCCAACACCTTGGACTTGGGCACAGAGCCAGGTGCGCTGCGCGATGTCTTGGCCGATGCCGTCATCACAGCGGCAGCGGCGCTCACGAATTGGGTGGTGGAAGATGCCCGCAGCGCACGCGCGTTCCTCAAGCGCGTGGCGGAACTGGCGCCCCTTGCGCAACCCATCCAGCTCCAATCGATTGTTGAGTTGCCGCGTACTCGCAAAGGCAGCCAAGAAGTGATCGCCAACACAACATGGCGCGCCTTGCTGCAAGCCGCGCTTGCTGGTCACGACATTGGCTTGTTGTCTGAAGCCGGACTGCCCGCCGTGGCCGACCCGGGCGCGTTGCTGGTGCAAGCGGCGCATGATTTGGGCGTCCCGGTAACCCCCATGGCAGGCGCCAGTTCACTTCTCCTGGCCTTGGCCGCCAGTGGGCTGAACGGCCAGAGCTTCGCTTTTGTCGGCTACTTGCCTCAAGAAGCCGCAGCGCGGGTGCAACGTTTGCGTGAACTTGAAGCTTTGTCGCGGAAGTTGCAACAAACGCAACTGATGATTGAAACGCCCTATCGCAACGCTGCGCTGTTGGCGGCTTTAGTGGCCAGTCTGGCACCGAGCACGCGGCTCTCAGTCAGCTGTGGATTGACGTTACCTGGCGGCTTTACACGCAGTGCCAGCGTCGCTATGTGGCGCCAACAATCGGTGCAGATGCCCGAGCGCTGGCCCGCAGTCTTCGCTTTGCTGGCAACCTAAAGCCTCATCCGCCACCCAAGAGCGAAGCGACTTTTTTCTTGGGTCGAATGTTGGGCGACGCAAGCTTGGCAGTCGCAACGCCCGTGCCGGCCTTGGTCGACTCCCACAACGCCGGCTCTGCACCGCCACTGGCCTCATAGGGTTTATCGAAGAAAGGGTCGCTGGGCGGCACGGACGAACGACGTGGCGAACGATCAAATGATCGTTCTGCAGGTCGCTCAGAAGATCGCTCGGCAGAACGCTCCATCGATCGCTCCGAAGCCCGCCCAATCACGCGTGCTGCAACCGCTTCGGCATCACCTTCATCGTTGCGTGGCGCGTCGTCAAAATCGCGACGCGGCCTGCGCGGCCTGTCGTCTTCAAGCTCAAAAGGTTCGATGTCGAGCTTTTTCTTGATGAGCTTTTCGATGTCGGCCACCAAACGCGCGTCGTCGCGCGTCACCAAAGTCACCGCCAGACCTGACGCACCTGCGCGGCCCGTGCGGCCAATACGGTGAATGTAGTCTTCGGCGTTAAATGGCACATCAAAATTAAAGACACCGGGCAGGTCGGCGATGTCCAGACCACGTGCGGCCACATCCGTTGCCACAAGCACATCGATGTCGCCCTTCTTGAAGGCGTCCAAGGCCTTGAGCCGTTCGTCTTGCGACTTGTCGCCATGCAGTGCCGATGTGCGCAGGCCGTCGCGCTCAAACGAACGGGCCAGCCGCGCGGCGCCCAGCTTAGAGTTCACAAAGACCAAGGCTTGCGTCAATGCTCGGGTGCGCAGAATCTGCCGCACGACCGCGCGTTTGTCGTCATCAGTCACGCTGTAAAAGCGCTGCTCCACATTCGTAGCCGTTGCGTTGGGCCGCGCCACTTCCACGGTGATGGGGTCTTGCAGATAACTCGACGCCAACCGCTTTATCTCGGGTGAAAAGGTCGCCGAAAAAAGCAAGGTCTGGCGCTGTTTTGGGAGATAAGAAAGGATGCGTTGCAGGTCGGGTAAAAAGCCGATGTCGAGCATGCGGTCGGCTTCGTCGAGCACCACGTACTCAACTTGATTGAGAACCGCGTTCTTGGCCTCGATGTGGTCGAGTAACCTGCCCGGCGTGGCAACCAAGACCTCGACCCCGCCCTTCAACTGCAGTGTTTGCGGCTTCATGTCGATGCCGCCAAACACGACCATCGAGCGCAATTGCGTATGTTTGGCGTAGGCCTTCACGTTCGCTGCGACTTGGTCGGCCAGCTCGCGTGTGGGCGTCAGAACCAAGGCACGTACCGGATGTCGCGCAGGCGACATGCTGGCGTTTTCGTGTTTGAGCATGCGTTGCAACAGGGGCAAGGTGAACGCTGCCGTTTTGCCTGTGCCAGTTTGCGCTGCACCCATCACGTCACGCCCCTCCAGAACGATGGGGATGGCTTTGGCCTGGATGGGGGTCATCTCGGTGTAGCCGGCGTCGGCCACAGCGCGTTGGAGTTTGTCGTCCAACGGCAAATACGAGAACTTCATGTGCGCCACAGCACTGAGCGCGGCAGTTGTTTCGGTTTCAATCACCGGCGCGATTATCCAACACTTGGCTTGGCAGCGCCTGGTCTGTGCAAGACCCTCCACTAGAATTGGCCGAGATATGGGACAAGTACAGCAGAAAACACAGTTTCTCGACGCGCCTGACGCTTCAGACGCGGCGGGCGCCGAGACCAAGGTCGTACGTGAACGCAAGTTAGCGGTGCGCGGTTTGTTGGCCCCCTGGGAAGAGTTCCGGCGCGTCATTCCGCTGGTGTCACTGAAATCCCTGCTGCCCCGCGCCCACCCTGCCGTGCCCAAAGTAGCGGTGTTGATGTGCACCATGCAAGGCCAGCACTTCTTGGCACAGCAGCTCAACTCCATCGCCACCCAAACACACCCCAACTGGTCCATTTGGGCGTCCGACGATGGCTCTGACGACCACACGCACGCCATCCTGCACTACTACCAATCTCATTGGAGCGAGTCTCGCATTTCCATCCACGAAGGCCCGGCCGAAGGTTCCACGGCAAACTTCTTGTCGCTGACCTGCCGTGCCGACATTGAGGCCGACTACTTCGCCTATTGCGACCAAGACGACGTTTGGGAGTCCGACAAACTCGAACGTGCTGTGGCGTGGCTACAAACCGTGCCTGCCAATGTGCCCGCGCTGTACGGCTCGCGCACCTTGTTGGTGGATGCACGCAATCAGCACCTCGGTTACTCGGCATTGTTCGAACACACCCCGAGCTTTCGCAATGCCTTGGTGCAAAGCATTGCTGGCGGCAACACGATGGTGTTCAACAGAGCGGCACGTGACTTGCTTCGCTGCGCGGGCGAGAACGTCGAGGCCATCACCCATGACTGGTGGGCTTACATGTTGGTCTCCAGTTGTGGTGGGCGGGTGCACTACGACCCCTACCCCACCGTGCGCTATCGCCAGCACGATGACAACCAGTTTGGCGCCAATGTCGATCCCGTTGCCCAATACCATCGTGCCCGCATGCTGTTGCAAGGGCGGTTTCGTGACTGGGTGAACGCCAACTTGCGCGCCCTGGAACGTGTCCGCCATCTCATGACACCTGAAAACCGCGAGGTGTTGGACGCCTTTGCCGCCGCACGTCAACGCTGGGTTGGTGCGCGCTTGTGGCATCTGTGGCGTACCGGCATCTATCGGCAGACGGTGCTGGGCAATATCGGCATCACGCTGGCGGTGCTGATCAATCGGCTCTGAAGCGCCGCCCCAGGCTGCGTTGAGCGCATTCGCAGCCCCCATTCGCATCGACAGCGTGCGAACCATTGCCCGCACCACAGCTGCCATCGTGGTGCTGTTCCGCACCGATACCGACCCCTCGTCGCTCCTTGATGGCTTGGCGCAGCAAGTGGCGCTCACCATCGTTGCCGACAACTCTGCGGCTGGTCACCCTGGGCTGCCAGCTGTGGCGCAACGTGACACCTTGGTGCGCTTGCACACCCGCAACCTGGGCGGGCTGGCCGGCGCCTACAACCAAGCGCTGGTGCGGTTGAAAGAACAGCATCCGAACATCACCCACGTCGTGTTCCTTGACGAAGACACCGATTGTTCTGGCCTGGGTGCCTTTTTGATGAGTCCCGACGTCGCCAAGCGCTTGTTAGCCATGGACACCGCCGCCGTCGCCCCCGCTTACCGTGACCGCGCCACCGGCATGCGCGGCAAATACATCAGTCTTCAACGCTGGCGACTGCACTACCTGCCCCGCGTTTTTGAAGGACTGCAACCGGTGGCTTTTGTCATCAATTCCATGTCGGTGTGGCCCATGGCCGCACTGCAACTCATCGGCCCCTTCAATGAGGGCTTGGCCGTGGACCATG
>JAYVRO010000145.1:0-6950 GCA_043776165.1 Rubrivivax sp.
AGCGGCTGTTTGGCACCCAGGAGTTTGAGCGTGGGGTCGACGCTGACCACGCGCTCCCTCAGCGCCCAGCGAAAGTAACGCTTGAATACAGTCAAGCGCCGGTTGGCTGTGGTGGCGCGCGTGCTGGCGTGGCGCTGGGTGATGTAGGCCAACAGGTCGGCCTCCGTGCTCTGCGTCAGCGTGTGATTCGAGCCATGTGAAACGTTGGTCTGTAACCAGCGGCAATACAGCAACAAGTCGCGACGGTAGGCGGCCAGGGTGAGTGGCGCCAGGCCGTCTTCTATCCACAGCGCATCGATGAAGCGGTCGATGCTGGCTTCGTTAGGTGTTGGGGCTTTGCGCTGTGCAATGCCGATGTTGCGCTTGCTTTCCCCTGCAGCAGCCAATGGGCTCACTCAAGCGAGAGCTTCTGTTTCGCCACTACGGTCTTGTAGACCGCCAATTCGGCTGCGATCTGCATCGCAAATTGATCTGGTGTGTTGCCGATCACGATGGACCCGGTGTCCTCGATGCGCTTGCGCACGTTGCTGTCTTCCAGCGCTTTTTTGACTGACGCAGCCACTTTGTCGACCACGTCTTTGCTCATGCCTTTGGGCCCCACGACGCCGTAATAAGCCATGCGGTTCACAGCCTCCAGGCCGACTTCTTTGAAGGTCGGCACGTTGGGCAAAACACTCAGGCGTGCAGGTGCGGCCACCACGATCGGAATGAGGCGGCCATCTTTGATGAAGGGCAAGGCCGAGGGCAGGTTGTCGAAGATCACCAGCAATTGCCCGCCCACCACGTCGTTCAGCGCAGGGCCTGCGCCGCGGTAGGGAATGTGCGTCATGAACACCCCTGTCAGGCTCTTGAAGAGTTCCGTCTGCAAGTGACCAATGCCGCCCGTGCCCGAGCTGGCATAGCTGTACTTGGCCGGGTTCTTTTTCAGCTCGGCAATGAACCCTTTGTAGTCACGCGCCGGAAAACTGGGATGCACCGCAATGACATTGGGCGTGGCGGCAATGTTGATGATGGGCGTGAGGTCGGTGATGGGGTCGTAGCCAATCTTGGGGTTGATGGCCGGGTTGGCTGCGGTGGTTGACACCGAGCCCATGAGCAGCACGTGGCCGTCAGCGTTGGACTTGACGACTTCAAGTGCGCCCACTGAGCCGCCGCCACCGGCCTTGTTTTCAACAATCACGGTCTGGCCCAGGGCCGCGCCGAACTTTTCGCTCACCACCCGCGCCACGATGTCGGTGGTGCCACCGGCTGCAAAAGGCACAACAAGGCGAACAGGTTTGCTGGGGAAGGTTTGCGCTGGCGCCACGAGCGGGAGCAAAGCAAAAGTCAAGAGCGCCAACAAGGGCAGCCAGAGGCGGGTCGTCATGGGGCCAATCTCCAATGTGGAATGCGATGAAATCTGGCCGCGATTGTCGCTGAGCGTGATGACGCGGCGCGGCGCGGCGTGGTGTGTCGCGGTTCGGCGGTCAACTGCCCATCAGGCCGGCCTTCAAACCTTTGTCCACAGGCTTGTCGCCAATGAAGATGCGCAACAGCGCGGCGTAAAAATCTTCGCCCTCGATGACAGCACCGCGCGCTTGTCCGTTGAGCTTGAACTGCATGCCTTTTCCGGGTAGCCAGTCCAGATCCACGACGTCGCCTTTGCGCACTTTGTTCAAGGCGTTCACAGTGTTTTCGAACTGCGTCATGCGGGCCAGCAGGGCTGGCAATTCCGCCTCGGGTGTGTTGCGTTTGATGCCCACATCAACGGCTTTGACAAACTCTTTGGCCTCGACTTCCAACAGCATGCGCATTTGCATGTGCTTGGGCCCAGGCGTGGCGATGATGGCGTCCGCTGTACCGGCTTTTTGCGTGAGGTACAGCCCCACGGTGTAGGCCTTGAAGATGGCCACGGCGCGCACACCCACACCGTTGAGTTGCAAATCAGTGTTGGCCAGTTTCACCGTCGCTTCGTAGGTTTGGCCGGCCACCTTGATCTGCGCCTGGGCCGGGGCGAAGGCCATTGCAGAAATCAATAAAAAGGCGACGGCGAAGTGCTGAGTAAGCATGGTGGTCCTGGGTCATGGTTAAAACGCGTGACTGCCCGAAGGGCTGGAGCACAACGCGGCGGCAGGCCAGTTGGCCGACAGGCAGGTCAACAAAGCACCGCGATCTGCCTTCACGTGCTGCATTCAAGCGCTCTGTGCCAGCGCCCAATCGATGTGCTCCTGGACCAGTGGGCTGGCGCTGTCGCGGGCCGCGGTCAACGAATGTTTGATGTCATTCTCATCGGCAACACCTTCGGGATTGCTCGCGGCATGACGCACAGCGTTGCCCATCGCCACCGCCAAGTTGCGCCGCCATCGCTCGAACCCTATGCGCCGGATAGCGCTGCCCTCGGTGTGGTGCAAAAAGTCGGCTTCGCTCCAGGCCCAGAGCTGCATCAGCATGGCGTGACCAAAGGGTGCCCGCACGTCAAAGTCAGGCCAAGCCGTGCGCTTCGCAAATTTGTTCCAGGGGCAGACCAATTGGCAATCGTCGCAGCCGTAAATGCGGTTACCCAGGGGCGCGCGGAACTCCTCAGGGATGGCGCCGACATGTTCGATGGTGAGGTACGAAATGCAGCGCCGCGCGTCCAACCTGTAGGGCGCCACGATGGCTTGCGTGGGACACACGCTGATGCAGGCTTGGCAGGTGCCGCAGTGCCCATCTGTGGCTGCAGTGGCTGGCAAAGCGATATCGACAAAAATCTCGCCCAAAAAGAACATCGAGCCCACCTCGCGGTGCAGTGCCAGGGTGTGCTTGCCGCGCCAACCAAGTCCGCTGCGTGTGGCCAAGGCCACCTCAAGCACTGGCGCTGAATCAGTGAACACGCGGTGGCCGAGCGGGCCGACAGCGATTTGCAAGTGTTCGGCCAAGCTTTGCAAGCGGCTGCGCAAGACCTTGTGATAGTCGCGGCCTCGGGCGTAAACCGACACCACGGCCTGGCCCGCGTTGTGCAGCGCGGCCAGCTCCTGTGCGGCCCAATCGGGCGGTGCGTCACGTGGCAAGTAGTCCATGCGTGCGGTGATCACGCTCACTGTGCCGGGCACCAGTTCAGTTGGTCTTGCACGCTTTAAACCGTGACGCGTCATGTAGGCCATGCTGCCGTGAAAGCCCGCGTCCAGCCACGCCTGCAATCCGGCTTCGGCATCGCTCAAGTCAATGCTTGACACACCAATCTGTGAGAATCCCAACCCATGCGCCCACTCTCGCAGTTGCCCCATGAGCCGCTCTGCGCCGCCAGCGCCCAAACCAATGTCATGGGTCATGTCGCTATTCTAGAAACCCGCGTGATGTTGTGGCCCGATGAGGCCGCCTGCGCCAACACGGCCGCCCTTTTGGCAGCGCACACAGCGTTGCGCAACGCCAGCATCGAGCTCATCGGCCCACTGGGTGCGGGCAAGACCACGTTTGTGCGTTATTTGCTGCGTGCGCTCGGCGTGTTGGGCCGCGTGAAGAGCCCCACTTACACGGTGGTTGAACCCTATTCATTGCCGGACCTGGAAATCTCGCACTTCGATTTTTATCGCTTTAACGATCCACGTGAGTGGATTGATGCTGGGTTTCGCGACATCTTCAGCGCGCCGGGTTTGAAGCTCGCCGAGTGGCCCGACAAGGCCGCAGGTTTACTGCCAACACCTGATTTGCGCGTTCACATCACGCCGCTGGACACCAACGAGCGCAGCGTGCGTCTCGAAGCGTTCACACCATTCGGTGTGATTTTGCTGGCATGAAGGCGCCGACTTGAAGGCCCCGACACGCCGCCAAGCGATGACGCGCGGCGCCACTGTGGTGCTCTTGCTGGGCACCAATGAACTCGCTTTTGGCGCCACCATCGTGGCCGTTCGAGTGTGGCCAGCGCGCGACTACACACGCGTGACCATCGAGTCAGATCAAGCGTTAGCCGCCAAACATTTGCTCTTGAACAATCCACCTCGTTTGGTGATTGACTTTGAAGGGCTGGAGCTCAACGCTGCGCTGCGCGGGTTGGTGGGCAAGGTGCGTGCCGACGACCCTTTCATCAGCGGTGTGCGGGTGGGCCAGTTCCAGCCCCGGGTGGTGCGCTTGGTGGTGGACCTCAAACAAGCTGCAGCGCCGCAGCAGTTTGCGTTGCCCCCAGTGGCGGCCTATCAACACCGGTTGCTGTTTGACCTGCACCCTGTTGCTGAGCCCGACCCGCTCTTGGCCTTGCTGCGCGACAAGGAAGTAGCAGCCAGGCAGGTGCAAGCAGCGCCTGTTGCAGTGGCTTCAGCAGCAGCAATTGAAGCAACCTTGTCAGCGACAACCCCAGGCTCTGCGCCGGTATCGGCTGCTGTTGTTTCAGCGGCCTCAGCCACGTCACCCGTGTTGAGCTCAGTAGCCACTTCGGTACCCGCCACAGCAACAAGCTCGCGCCCCAGCCCAGTAGCAAACCCAGCATCTGGTTCGATCTCGTCTGCTGCCAGCGCTCCAACACCGGCACCTGAACCAGCACCCGCCACCAACGCGGAACGCCAGCGCATCAACCGCCTGACCATCATTGCCATCGATCCCGGCCACGGTGGTGAAGACCCCGGCGCCGTGGGACCCACGGGCCTGCGAGAAAAAGACGTGGTGCTGGCCATTGCTTTGCAACTGCGAAAGAAACTCAACGCGCAGCCCAATGTGCGCGTGATGTTGACCCGCGACGCCGATTTTTTTGTTCCACTTCAAGAACGAGTACGCAAAGCGCGGCGCGTGCAGGCCGATCTCTTCATCAGCATCCACGCCGACGCATTTTTCAAACCCGAGGCCCGTGGCGCCAGCGTATTTGCACTCAGCCAACGCGGCGCCAGCAGCAGCGCCGCGCGCTGGATGGCCGAGCGCGAAAACGGCGCCGACCTGGTGGGCGGGGTCAATGTGGCGGTGCAAGACGAGCAAGTCATGCGCACCATGCTCGACATGAGCACGGCCGCGCAGATCAAGGACAGCTTGCGTCTGGGTCACCACATGCTCAACCACATTGGCCGCGTCGGTGCACTGCACAAAGCGCAGGTTGAACAAGCTGGTTTTGCGGTGCTGAAGGCGCCTGACATCCCGAGCGTGTTGGTTGAAACCGCCTTCATCAGCAACCCCGAGGAAGAAGCAAAGCTGCGCGACGCTGCTTATCAAGCGCGCTTGGTAGACGCGCTGGCCAGTGGCATCACGCGCTACTTTGCTGCCAATCCACCATTGGCCAGAACGCGCGCGCTTTAACGTGGTCGCCCTGGGCTGAGAGCTTGTCCGCAAATAGGGGCAAATACCGAGGGGCACCGCAAGGGCACCGCGAGTGACACTTCGGCACATGAACATCTTGCACTTGAACTTTCCGTCCAAGCGAGGCTTGGCCCTCGTAGTCACGCTCTTTTGCGCCGTTGCGTGCACCTCCACGAGCCCACCTCCCACAGCAGCACTCTTGCGCGACGTTGTGGTCCCCAACGCCAACCTGTTTGTGCAGGGCATCCCGCCCATCCCAGCCAGCGTGGCGCGCGACGTGCAGCGTTACAACGACTTTCGTGGTCACACTTTTGTAGACTGGCATCCTACCCAACGTGAAATGTTAGTCGCGCACCGCAAGGCTGGTGCCAGCACGGTGCAGCTCTTTCGTCTGAGCAGCCCGATGGCCGCGCCCGAGCAAATCACCGACGCTGCCGAACCCATCAGTCGCGCCAGTTTTGAGCCCCGCAATGGGCGTTACATCGTCTACGCCAAAGCCAGTGGTGGTGATGAAGCATTCCAGCTTTTCCGCCTTGACATGGCCACGCGTCAGAGCACGCAGATCACCGAGAACACGCACCGGCATGCCACGCAGGGCTGGCTCTACCGCAGAGCCACCGCTGCGGGCGAGTCACCGCGTTTGTTGGTCATGTCGGTGCCACTGGACCGCACGGCACAAGGCGGTACACGCTCCAGCATTGACACCTTGTTGTGGAGCATCGACCCACAGAGCCCCAGCACGCGCCAACCCTTGGCCACCCTGCCAGGCGGCGGCTGGTGGGTGAGCGATGTCGCACGCGACGACAAGCGCTTGCTGCTCACCCGCTACGTCTCGGCGATCGATACGGAGATCTGGCTGTTTGACATGGCCACGCTGCAACGGCACCGCGTTTTGCCCGTTGACCCGGCGCGCCGCGCGGCACACCTCCATGCTCAGTTCAGCGCTGATGAAAAAGGTCTGCTGGCGGGCAGCGATGCTGCGGGCGAGTTCCGTGAGCTGGTGGCCCATGGCCTGGACGGTCAACCGCAGCGCCGGGTAACGGCACACATCCCTTGGGACATCAGCGCCGTCGACAGGAGTGACGACCGGCGCATGCTGGCCCTGCAAAGCAATGAAGATGGCACAGACGCTTTGCGGCTTTTTGACGCCCACACCTTGAAAGAGTTGCCACGCCCGGCTTTGCCCGTGGGCAACGTGGGCAGCTCGCGCTTCAGGCCAGTGGGGTACGAGCTGGCCTTCAGCTTGGTCAGCGCAAGCAGCCCCAGCGCGATCTATACGCTGAACGCCAACACGGGCCATATTGAGCCATGGACACGCGCACACAGCGACGCCGAGGTGGACACGAGTCGGTTTCCGCCGCAAGCGCTCATCCGTTGGCCCAGCTTTGATGGCCGCAGCATCAGCGGCTGGATCAGCACGCCACCCGCGCGCTTCACGGGCAAACGGCCGGTGCTCATTGACATCCACGGCGGGCCAGCAGTACAAGCACAAAGCGGCTTTTTGGGCCGCTCGCAGTACTTTGTGCAAGAGCTGGGCGTGGTCATCATCCGCCCCAACGTGCGCGGTTCCAGCGGATATGGCAAGACTTTTTTGACGCTGGATGATGGCCGCTTGCGCGAAGACTCGGTCAAGGACATCGGTGCGCTCTTGGATTGGATCGCCCAACAACCCCATTTGGACC
This sequence comes from Rubrivivax sp., assembly GCA_043776165.1. GTDB lineage: Bacteria > Pseudomonadota > Gammaproteobacteria > Burkholderiales > Burkholderiaceae_C > Rubrivivax. Next base: position 6,918 of record JAYVRO010000145.1, read on the forward strand.
CCAGCCGTGTGGTGGTCGCTGGCGGCAGTTACG
>JAYVRO010000146.1:0-2150 GCA_043776165.1 Rubrivivax sp.
CGGTGGGTGACCTTCACGACCTGCCCGGTCATCAGCTTGCCGTCATTTGCCGCCACTTTTGGCAGATGCAGGAACAACTCACCCTCGGCACCGCTGCCCGGCACCGCGATCAGTGTCACGCGCACCAGCGCAGGCTCGTCGGGCAAGGCGGCCATGTCGATGACTTCGTAGAGGCCCTGCGCCACGCGCCTGTGGCGGCTAGAACTGTCACTCGAGCCGCGGATTGAATCCGACGCACTGCCCACCGATGTAGACGCACTGTCAGAGGTTGTGGAAACCACCGAGCTGGCCGACTTGGCCGACGCTGCAAGGAGCAGCAAACAGGCCATCCAACCAGCTGCAAAAAGTGTCTGTCTCAGAGTTTTGTTTTGCATGGTGACGCGACGCTTTTGAAGCCAGTTTGCTGGCGATGTTTTGAGCATACCCGGCTATGCCGTGGGCACCCCATTGCATCCACCATCGAGGACCTTCCGATGCCGACGACGCCGTGCGAGTGGTCGTCGTCACGGCGCTGGCATGGCGTTTGCGCGGGCTCCGATGTGTCGGGTGGTGGCACCTGGCGGGTGCCGATCACGCCATGAAGGCCCACCAAGTTGACAGCCGCGCCATCCGGGTGCGCGGCCAGTCGGCCGATGCACGCGAAAGCGTGAGCTCGATTCTTGAAGTGCGGCCAGCGGTCTATTCGAACAAGGTGTCGAGCGACATGCCGGACTTCTTTTTCCGTGGTGGGACGAGCCCGAATTCAAGTGACGGGCGCTCACCTCACCAAACACGGCCGTTTCGGGTCGAACTTCCAGTTGGGCATGAGGTATTGCATGGCCTTGGCGTCGTCGCGTGCGCCCAGGCCGTGTTGTTTGTAGAGCTTGTGGGCTTTGTCAACTTCGACCATGTCGAGCTCAATGCCCAGGCCGGGCCGGGTGGGCACGTCGATGAAGCCATCTTTGATCAACAGAGGCTCTAAGGTCAAACGTTGGCCATCCTGCCAGATCCAGTGTGTGTCCATGGCTGTGACCTTGCCGGGCGCGGCGGCACCGACATGGGTGAACATGGCGAGCGACACATCAAAGTGATTGTTGGAATGTGAACCCCAGGTCAGGCCCCAGTCACGGCAGGTTTGTGCCACACGCACGCTCCCAGCCATGGTCCAAAAGTGCGGGTCGGCCAGGGGGATGTCAACGCATTGCAGGGCCAGCGCGTGGGCCAGTTGACGCCAATCGGTGGCGACCATGTTGGTGGCGGTGCGAAGGCCCGTGGCGCGGCGAAATTCGGCCATCACTTCGCGGCCCGAAAACCCGTCTTCGGCGCCGCAGGGGTCTTCGGCGTAGGCCAGCACACCATGCGCGTCGCGCATCAAACGGATGGCGTCTTTGAGCAACCAGCCCCCGTTGGGGTCGAGCGTGACACGGGCCTGTGGAAAGCGCTCATGCAGCGCGCCGATGGTGGCCATCTCGTCGTCCCCTCGCAGCACGCCGCCCTTCAATTTGAAGTCGTTAAAACCGTAGCGTTCGTGCGCTGCTTCGGCCAGCCGAACTATCGCTTCGGGTCTCATCGCGGCCTCATGGCGAAGGCGCTGCCAGTTGTCTGGTGCCCCGGGTTCGGCGTCGTAAGGCAAGTCGGTTTTGCCGCTGTCGCCGATAAAGAACAAGTAGCCCAACATCTCAACCCGGCTGCGTTGTTGGCCCTCGCCCAACAGGGCCGCCACGGGCACACCCAGGTGCTGGCCGAGTAGATCGAGCAGCGCACTTTCAACGGCGGTAACGGCGTGCACGGTGGTGCGCAAATCAAAGGTCTGCTGGCCACGGCCGCCACTATCGCGCGCGGCAAAAGCCTGGTGCACGTCTTGCAGCACCTGCTGGTGCGCACCAATGGCTTGGCCGACGACCAGTTCAGTGGCGTCTTGCAGCGTTTGTCGAATCTTCTCGCCGCCAGGCACTTCCCCGACGCCGGTGCGACCAGCGCTGTCGGTTAACACAACCAGGTTACGCGTAAAAAACGGCGCGTGAGCACCGCTCAGGTTGAGCAGCATGCTGTCACGCCCGGCCACGGGGATGACCCGGAACTGCGTGATGCGGGGGGTGTCAGGGTGTGGCTTGGCAAACATGGTGTCGGTCGTGGTCGGTCAATGCCCAGGTGAGTCTTGCGCAACACGG
>JAYVRO010000147.1:0-6947 GCA_043776165.1 Rubrivivax sp.
TGCAGCGCAATGAACACACGCTCAAAGCCTTCGTCCTTGAGCGCCTGCAAGGGCTGCGCTGCGGGGTCAAATGCGTGGGCGTTGACGCCCCGAGACAGCAGCGCCTTGAGCACGCCTGCGCCCGACATGAAAGACACCTCGCGCTCGGCGCTTTCACCGCCGATCAGCACGGCAACTTTGCCGAGTTGGCGCCCATCCACCGTCATGCGTCGCCCCCACACTGTTGCACCACCAGCGCCGGCACTGAACCCATCGAACCCGCTCCCAGGGTGATGACCACGTCGCCATCGCGTGCTTGCGCTGCGATGGCAGGTGCCATGTCTTTGATGGCTCCGACCAGCGTCACGGCCATGAAGCCGCTGCGTTGTAAGGCACCCGCCAGGGCGGGTGAATCGGCGCCAACGATGGGTGCTTCACCGGCGGCATAAACATCGCTCAACAACACGGCGTCAGCCTGCGCCAGCACTTGCACAAAGTCGGCAAAACAGTCGCGGGTGCGGGTGTAGCGGTGGGGCTGAAAGGCCAGCAGCAAACGCCGTGCGGGGAAGGCACCGCGCGCTGCGGCAATCACAGCGGCCAGCTCCACGGGGTGGTGACCGTAATCGTCGATCAAGCTGAAGTGCCCATTCGATGATGTTAACAATTCACCATAGCGTTGAAAGCGCCTCCCCACACCGCCAAAGTTGGCCAGCGCCAGGGCGGTGGCGTCAGACGACAGCTCCAACTCATCGGCCACGGCAATGGCAGCCAGCGCGTTGCGCACGTTGTGCACACCGGCCAGGTTCAGCGTGATGGGCAAATCGGGCAAGCCTGCGCCACGCTGCGCAACAAAGCGCATTTGCCCACCCACCACGGCTTGCACATCAACTGCCCGCACCTGCATGTCGCTGCCCAAGCCGTAGCGCACCACGGGGCGGTTGATGCGGCCAGCAATGCGGCGCACGCCGGGGTCATCGCCACACACGACAGCGGCGCCATAAAAAGGCAGGCGGTGCAAGAAGTTGATGAAGGCCTTGTCCAGTTGGTCCAGGCTGTGGCCGTAGGTTTCCATGTGGTCGGCATCGATGTTGGTGACCACACTGAGCACCGGCGAGAGCTGCAGAAAAGAAGCGTCGCTTTCATCGGCTTCGACCACGATGAAGTCGCCCTGGCCCAAGCGCGCGTTGGCTCCGGCGCTGTGCAGCTTGCCGCCAATCACAAAAGTCGGGTCCACGCCCGCTTGCGCCAGGACGCTGGCAACCAGTGACGTGGTCGTTGTCTTGCCGTGCGTACCTGCAATGGCAATGCCACGTTTCATGCGCATCAGCTCGGCCAGCATCACGGCGCGCGGCACCAGGGTGATGCCTTGCTCACGGGCGGCAACCACCTCGGGGTTGTCGGACTTGACGGCGCTGGACGTGACCACGACGTCGGCGCCCTGCACCTGCGAGCCCGTGTGACCGATGTGCACGCGCACTCCCAGGCTCGCCAGGCGTTGAGTACTCTCGCTGGCCATCTGGTCAGAGCCTGAAACGCTGTAACCCAGGTTGTGCAAGATCTCGGCAATGCCGCTCATGCCCGAGCCACCAATGCCGGTGAAGTGAATGTGCTTCAAGGCATGTTTCATGTCAGCAGCGCCTCGATCTCATCGGCCACACGCGCAGCCGCATTGGGCCGGGCCAGGCTGCGGGCTTGCCGCGCCATGTCAAGCAGCGCACTGCGCTGCATGTCGCGCAGCAATGTCGCCAGGCCTTGGGTCGTCAACTGCGCCTGTGGCAGGTGGATGGCCGCACCCTGCGCAGCCATCCACTGCGCGTTGTCGCGTTGGTGTGATGTGGTGCTGATGACCAGGGGCACTAACACAGCGGGCACCCCGGCTGCACAAAGCTCGCTCACCGTGCCGGCGCCCGCACGGCAAATCATCAAGTCACACAGTGCCAGTTGTTGCGGCATGTCGTGAATGAAGGGCAGTACCTCGGCCGTGATGCCTGCTTGAGCGTAGGCGCTGCGCACAGCCTCGCATTCGGCCACGCCGGTTTGGTGTGTGACGACCGGGCGTTGTGTTGGCTCCAACAACGCCAGCGCCGCTGGCACCGTGCTGTTCAACACCTGGGCGCCCAGGCTGCCACCCACCACCAGCACGCGCAGCGGGCCGCTGCGCTGCATGAAACGCAGCGATGGTGCGGCGATGTTTTCGATTTCAACACGCACCGGGTTGCCTGTGATGACGGCCCCTTTGACCCGCGCCGAGGCATCGCCCGGCAGGCCAAAACAAACGCGGTCGGCCACGGGCAACAAAGCTTTGTTCGACAACAAAAGCGCCGCATCGGCGTTCACCAGTACCAGCGGTTTCGACAGGAGCGAGGCCATCATCCCGCCTGGAAAGCAGACGTAGCCGCCCATCCCCAAGACGGCTTTGGCACCGCGTTGACGCAAGATGCGCAGGCAGTCCCAAAAGGCCTTGAGCAAACGCAGGCCACCCGTCAAGCCGTGCCACATGCCTTTGCCGCGCAGGCCGCTAAAGCCAATCACGTCAAGCGTTAAACCGGCAGCGGGCACGAGCTTGTTTTCCATGCCATGGGTGGTGCCCAACCAGCTCACGCTCCAGCCACGGCTTTGCATTTCACGCGCCACGGCGAGACCCGGTATGACGTGCCCCCCGGTGCCCGCAGCCATGATGACCAAATGGTTCATGGCGTCCCCGCGGTCTCTGCGCCTTGCGCGCGGAGGCCGCTCATGCGCGGCCTCCGCGCATGAGCGCTCGGTTCTCAACATCCACGCGCACGACCACGGCCAGTGCCACCAAGTTCATCAACACCGCCGAGCCGCCATAACTCATCAGGGGCAGGGTCAAACCTTTGGTGGGCAGCACGCCCAGGTTCACACCCATGTTGATGAAACTCTGCGCACCCATCCACAGGCCAACACCCTGGGTCATGAGGCCGGCGAAAACGCGGTCCAGCGCAATGGCTTGGCGGCCAATCACGAAGATGCGCCGGGTGAGCCAGAAGAACAACACGATGACCACGGCCACGCCGACGAAGCCGAGTTCCTCTCCGATCACGGCGAGCAAAAAGTCGGTGTGCGCCTCGGGCAGGTAGTGCAGTTTTTCGACACTCGACCCCAAGCCTTGGCCAAAGACTTCGCCCCGCCCAAAAGCGATGAGCGAGTGGGTCAGCTGATACGCCTTGCCTTGTGACCAATCCGGATTCCAAGGGTCGAGGTAGGCGAGGATGCGCTTGCTGCGCATGTCATTCATGGCGATGAACAGCGCCGAGGTGCCCACCAACAATGCCGCACTCAAGAAGAACATGCGCCCGTTCACCCCACCCAAGAACAAGATGCCCATGGCAATGGTGGCAATGACGATGAAGGCGCCCATGTCGGGCTGTCGAAGCAGCAGCGCGCCCACCACCACCAGTGCCACGGCCATGGGCCACACAGCGCGCAAGAAGTTCTCGCGCCCTTCCATCTTGCGCACCATGTAGCTCGCGGCATAGATGGCCATGGCCAACTTGGCCAGCTCAGAGGGCTGGAAATTCATGATGCCCAAGGGGATCCAGCGCCGCGACAGGTTCACCACCTTGCCAATGCCCGGTATCAACACCAGCACCAACAGGACCAAGGCCACCGCAGTCACGAGCCAAGCATTCTTTTCCCAAAAAGCGATGGGAACTTGAACCACAGCCAAGGCCGTGACCAAAGCCAGGCCCAGGCTCACAACGTGGCGTTGCAAGAAAAACGTGTGCGTGTAGTTGGCGTACTTGGGGTTGTCGGGCAGGGCCACGGAGGCCGAATAAACCATCACCAAACCAAAGGCGAGCAAGGTCACCACCACCACCACCAAGGGCTGGTCGAAGGCGCTCAATCGCGCGGGGCTTTCGCCACCAACGTTGACGCTGTCGCGCACGGGCAAGCGGCCGACGGGCTCATCGTTGTGACGGCGCGCCTTGCCAAATGGCCACCACCAGAATGAAAGTTTCATCGCAGCACCCAGCTTCATGCCAGGGCCTCACCACGTTCCAGCGCCAAGGACCGCACCGCGTCAACAAACACTTCTGCACGGTGACCGTAGTTGCGGAACATGTCGAGGCTCGCGCACGCCGGGCTGAGCAGTACGGCGTCACCCGCCTGGGCTTGGGCAAAACACCACAGCACGGCCTCTTCGAGCGTGGCGTGGCGCTGCATGGGCACGCCGGCTTGCGCCACGACGGCGCCGATCGCCTGTGCATCCCGGCCAATCAGCGCCACGGCGCGCGCATGGCGCTGCAAGGGTTCACGCAGAGTTGAAAAGTCCTGGCCCTTGCCGTCCCCGCCCAGGATCACCACCAGTTGCCCCGGGGTTTTGTCGGCACCCAGCCCCAAGATTGCCGCCACGGTGGCGCCCACGTTGGTGCCCTTGCTGTCGTCAAAAGCGTCCACGTCACCCACCGCGCCAATCCACTGCACGCGGTGCGGCTCACCGCGGTATTCACGCAGGCCATGCAGCATGGGCGCCAAGGGGCAGCCAATGGCCGTGGCCAGGGCCAATGCTGCAAGCGCGTTGGCGGCGTTGTGGCGGCCACGCACGAGTAGCGCGTCGGCGGGCATCAGGCGCTGTAGCAAGAGTGGTTCAACTTCACCCTTCTTCAGCTTCACGGTCTCGTCGATGGGTATGGCGCGCACCAGCCACGCCATGCCGTTCTCCATCGTCAAACCCCAGTCGCCAGCGCGCTGCGGCGGCGTGAGACCAAAACGCATCACATGGCGCGGCACGGGCGGTGTCTGGCCCCGTGGCGTTTTGGTGATCGTGGGTGCAGGCTCCAAGGCCATCACGGCGGCGTCGTCAAGGTTCATCACCATCGCGCCTCTGCCGGCAAAGATGCGTGCTTTGGCCGCTGTGTAAGCCGCCATGTCGCCATGCCAGTCGAGGTGGTCTTGTGTGAGGTTGAGCAGCGCTGCGGCGTGGGCGTGCAAGGGCGCTGCGTCTTGCAACTGAAAACTCGACAACTCCAGCACCCAGACCTGCGGCCATTCGGCTGGGTCCAGGGTCAAAACCCGCGACAAGGTGTCGAGCAAGGTGGGGCTGATGTTGCCTGCCATCACCACCCGTTGGCCGGCGCGCTCAACCATCAGAGCCGTCATCGCCGTGGTGGTGGTCTTGCCGTTGGTGCCCGTGATGGCGATGATCTGCGGCGCGTATTGGCGTTCAGCCTTGAGCTCGGCCAGCGCGTGGACGAAGAGGTCCAACTCGCCCTGCACGGGCACGCCTGCGGTGTGGGCAGCCGCCAGCAAGGCGGCAATGCGCGTGTCGTGAGGTGCCAGGCCGGGGCTCTTGAACACGAGCACCGCGTCTTGCAGCATGTCAACGGTTAACTCTCCACTGAAGAACTCCACGCCGGGCAGTTCTTCGGCCAGGGCCTGCGCTTGTGGTGGTGCAGTACGGGAGTCCCACACCCGCACCTGCGCGCCTTGGCGCGAGCACCAACGCACGATGGCCAGGCCCGATTCGCCCAGGCCGAGCACCAGCACGTTGCGGTGGAGGAGTGTGCTCATCAGCGCAGCTTCAGGCTCGCCAAGCCGACCAGACACAAGAGCATGGTGATGATCCAAAAGCGCACCACAACTTGGGTTTCTGTCCAGCCCTTTTTCTCAAAATGGTGGTGCAGCGGCGCCATCAAAAAGATACGGCGGCCGGCGCCGTATTTGCGCTTGGTGTATTTGAACCAACCCACTTGCAACATCACCGACAAGGTCTCGGCGACAAAAACGCCGCCCATGATGCCCAAGACAATTTCTTGCCGCGTGATCACCGCGACCGTGCCCAGCGCGCCGCCCAAGGCCAGCGCGCCCACGTCACCCATGAAGACCTGAGCGGGGTTTGCGTTGAACCACAAAAAGGCCAGCCCCGCGCCGGCCATGGCGCTGCAAAAAACCAGCAATTCACCCGAGCCCGGGATGTGCGGAAAGAGCAAGTACTTGGAGAACACCGCGTTGCCGGTGATGTAGGCAAAAACGCCGAGCGCTGAGCCCACCATCACCACGGGCATGATGGCCAAGCCATCCAGGCCGTCTGTGAAGTTCACCGCGTTGCTGGTGCCCACGATGATGAACCAGGTCACAGCGATAAAGCCAAACACGCCCAGCGGGTAGCTCACGGTTTTGAAGAAGGGCACGAGCAAGTCGGCGCGCGGTGGCAAGTCGTTCGAGAAGCCACTGCTCACCCAACGCAAGAAGAGCTCCAACACACGCAGGTTGGATGTCTCGGACACGCTGAAAGCCAGGTAAAGCGCGGCCACCAAGCCGATCAGGCTTTGCCAAAAAAACTTCTCGCGCGAGCGCATGCCTTCGGGGTCTTTGTGCACCACCTTGCGGTAGTCGTCGGTCCAGCCGATGGCACCAAAACCGAAAGTCACGAGCATCACCACCCAGACAAAGCGGTTGCTCCAGTCAAACCACAAGAGCGTGGCCGCGCCGATGCCGATGAGCACCAGAACGCCGCCCATTGTGGGCGTGCCCCTTTTGTCCAAGTGGCTGGTCAAACCGTATTCGCGAATGGGCTGACCGACCTTCATCTCGGTGAGCTTGCGAATGACCCACGGGCCAAACGCCAGTCCGATGAGCAGGGCTGTCATCGCGGCCATCACGGCGCGAAACGTGAGGTACTGAAAAACGCGCAAAAACCCCATGTGCTCGGGGAACTGGGTCATCAGCCATTGCGACAGGCTAAGCAGCATGGGGGCGCCCTGCTTGTGTTGTGCTCACGGGCTCAGCTTCCAGGGCGCGCACGACGCGTTCCATCTTCATGAAGCGGGATCCTTTGACGAGCACCGACGCGGCCGGCGCCGCTTCGGGCAAGGCGTGAATGAGGTCGGTAACGTTGTCGAAATGACGCGCCGATGCACCGTAGACACGGGCCGTCTCAGCGCACAGCGCACCCACACACCACAGTGCGCCAATGCCTTTGGCGCGGGCTTGTTCACCGGCTT